>NZ_CP013655.1:2863335-3004332 GCF_001465345.1 Enterococcus rotai
CCCTATTTTCCTGTCAAGGCTAATCAAGCTCTTTCAGCTTTTAAATTAGGAGGAAACGTTATGAGAAAAAATCGTTTATCGGTTGTTGTCGTCATTATTGTTGTTTATTTAATTGGTTCGTTCTTTGTAGAAAAAAAAGAATCAGCTAAAGAGAAGTTACCAACTGTGGGGGTCTTACAGTTTGTTAGTCATCCTGCTTTAGATCAGATTTATAAAGGGATTCAAGCTGGATTGAAGGAAAAAGGGTATGAGGATGGAAAAAATATGACGATCGCTTTTCAAAATGGACAAGCAGATCAAAGTAAGTTAGCTACGATGAGTCAGCAATTGGTGCAAGAAAAAAAATCTGATGTTTTGATCGGGATTGCAACACCTGCGGCCCAAGCGCTAGCGAATACAACCACAGAAATCCCTATTGTTCTCGGTGCAATCACGGACCCAGTCAGTGCTGGACTTGTAAAAGATAACCAAAAGCCTGGTGGCAATATCACTGGAGTTAGTGATAAATCGCCAGTGGATGCTCAGTTTGATTTAGTGACTGAGATTTTGCCGAAGAGTAAAAAAGTCGGAATCTTATATGCCTCATCTGAAGAAAATTCTAAATATCAGGTTGAAGAAGCAAAAAACGTTGCAGAGAAAAAGGGAATGAGCGTAAAAACGTACGCAGTACCGTCAAGTAATGAAATTGCACAAACAGTTCAAGTAATGACGAGTGAAGTGGACTTTATTTATATTCCAACGGATAATACAATTGCAAATGCGATGCAAACTGTCGTCAATGAAGCTGATAAAACAAAAACACCGATCATTCCTTCTGTAGATACTATGGTAGAACAAGGTGGGCTGGCTACCGTAGGGATCAATCAATTTGACTTAGGTGTTCAAACTGGTAAAATGGCCGCGGATATCTTATCAGGAAAAGCCAAACCTGCAACGACTGCTATCTATACATTTAAAACAGGTGATATAATTGTTAATCAAAAACAAGCTGATAAATTAGGAATATCAATTCCAGAAAAAATCAAGTCAAAAGCGAAGAGCGTAGACTAAACAAAGGAGAGAATCAAATGATTGTTTCAGCAATTGGACAAGGAATGTTATGGGCAATACTAGGATTAGGTATTTTTATGACCTATCGAATTTTAAATTTTCCCGATATGACGACAGAAGGCTCATTTCCATTAGGAGGAGCCGTATGTGTCACAGCAATCACATCAGGAATTCATCCAATCATAGCTACGTTGTTGGGTGTTTTAGCTGGGATGTGTGCGGGCTTGGTAACAGGACTACTATTTACTAAAGGGAAAATCCCAGTGATTTTGGCAGGTATTTTGGTGATGTCCGGGTTGAATTCGGTTATTCTTTATGTGATGCAGACACCAAATTTATCTTTACTGAACAAGCCAAAGATTCAAGATTTCTTTTTACAACTAAATTTGCCTAACTACTATGATATTGTCTTTTTAGGTGTGATATTTTTAGCAATCATCATTAGCTTATTATTGTTTTTCTTTAATACAAATTTAGGACAAGCCTATATTGCAACGGGAGATAATGAGCATATGGCGCGTTCAATCGGGATCAAGACAGATTCCATGAAAATATTAGGTTTGACATTATCTAATGGTGTGATTGCTCTGTCAGGAGCGTTGATTGCCCAAAATGATGGTTATGCGGACGTTAACAAAGGGACTGGTGTGATTGTTATTGGATTAGCGTCAATCATTATTGGTGAAGTGTTGTTTGGTGAATTGACTTTTGCAGAACGTTTAGTCGCTATCGTGGTCGGGAGTATCATCTATCAACTGCTGATCTTACTAGTCATCAAGTTAGGGTTTGACACTACGTACTTAAAAGTCTTTTCAGCTGTGATTTTAGCCGCATGCTTAATGATTCCTCAGTTAAAAAAGGCTCTGAATCTACACTTTTTGCCATCAAAGGAGGATGAAAGATGAGTACGGTTTTAGAACTTAAACATGCAACAAAACGGATCGACAATGGTTTAAATGAAACAAAAACTATCTTGAATAATGTCAATTTAACGATTACTCAAGGAGAATTTGTGACTGTCTTAGGTGGTAATGGAGCAGGAAAAAGCACTTTATTCAATAGTATTGCTGGCACCACTTCTTTGAGCGAAGGAGAGTTATTGATCAACGAGCAAAATATTACAACTTTTTCTGAAGAAAAGCGGGCCAAATATTTATCTCGTGTGTTTCAAGACCCCAAAATGGGTACGGCGCCTAGAATGACTGTTGCTGAGAACTTATTATTAGCACTTTATCGTGGGAAAAAACGTGGGTTGCGTTTACGTAAGATCAATGAGGAAAGAGCATTTTTTACCAAAATTTGTAGCGAGGTCGGTAATGGCTTGGAAAACCATTTAGATACCCCAACAGGGAATTTATCAGGCGGGCAAAGACAAGCTTTAAGTTTATTAATGGCAACACTGACTAAGCCTGAGCTGTTACTTTTAGATGAGCATACAGCGGCTTTAGATCCTAAAACGTCGAAACAATTGATGCGATTGACGGATCAAAGAATCAAAGAAGGGCAGTTGACCTGTTTAATGATTACCCATCGGATGGAAGATGCGTTGCATTATGGGAATCGGCTGATTGTTTTACAAAAGGGCCAAATCGTTAAAGATCTAAACAAGGAAGAAAAAGAAAAATTAAGCTTGCAGGATTTGTTGTTGTTTTTTGAAGAAGAGACAGAAGAAATTTCGCTAGATTAATCTAAAAACTCGATCAAGGCTGTTTGTTTACTTGATCGAGTTTTTAAGTTAAGTTTTTTTAAAGCCAGCTCTATTTTTGTCTAGTACATTTTTCAATAATCGTTCGACGATTCCAGTGACCATAAAGCCAGCGGCAATCGCGCCAGCAGTCATGATTACTTTGATGATTGAATGGAACCCTAAAACATAATCACCTAAAACAATGCTTCTGACCGCTTGATAGGCAGGACCACCTGGTACTAATGGAACAAGGCTGGGAATATTAAAAATCGTCATCGGCATCTTTTTTTTACGAGAAAAATAAATACTTAACAACCCAATTCCGATTGCGCCTAAAAAGTTAGCAAAGATCGCTCCTGCTTCTAAGTTTTTCGTAGACCAATAAATCATCCAGCCTACAGCACCTGTGATACCACAAGCATTTAAAAGCTTTCTGGGAACATTTGTTACAATGCCAAAAGTAACGGTACTTAAATAACTAAATAAACAATGTATGAGTACTTCCACGTTCAATTCTCCTTACATAAATAATTTAAAAACGATGGCAATTCCGATACCGATTGATCCAGCAATAAATATTGCTTCAGTGGCTCGTGCTGTTCCACTTAAAAGATGTCCTGCTAGTATGTCTCTAAAAGAGTTTGTAATAGCTACACCAGGGACAAGAGGCATCACGGCCCCAATAATGATATTATCAATATTGCCTGCTAAGTGGAATTTGACTGCTAGATAAGCAAGTAGCCCAATGGTAAAAGCAGCAAGAAAGTCATCAAGAAATTTGATGTTCAGCCATTCTTTTGTGAAGTACGCCACGCTATATCCAATCATACCAATCAAAAATGTAGCAAGAAAGTCATGCCAATTGCCACCAAAAATGTACATCAGAGTGCAGCTGACAAGACCTGCTGCAAGAATTTGTAGTGAAACGGAATACGTTGGTGCTTCATGATTGATATTTGTGAGCTTGTGATTAAGTTCTACTAATGAGATTTCTTTATCCGCGAATTTTCGCGAAAGGTTATTAACGATAGCAACTTTTTCTAAATTAATACTCCGTTCTGTAACATTTTCTAATTGAGTATAATTACTAGAGCGAAAGCCCATAAAAAGACCAGTAGCGGTTACATAACTAACACTTTCTTTTTGACCAGCATTTTCCGCAATCCGGTTCATTGTATCTTCAACTCGGTAAACTTCAGAACCACTTTCTGTCATGATCTTGCCAGCCATCAAACATGTATCTAAGATAAGTTGTGTATTTGTTTGTTTATTTTCCTCCATGGAACAAAACTCCTTACATTAAATTCGCAGTAAAATTAGTGTATCATTTTTTTGAGATGTTTGAAATGAATAAAATCATTCGAAGACAAAAAAAGAAGCTAAGCTAATTTTAGAATTTCCTTAGAATTATAAAGAAACACTAAAAAATTGTTGGAAACTTCACAGATACCTAAAACATCCTTGCTTTTTCTAAGCAAAAGTCCTATCCTTATAGGTAACAAACCAAAGGGGTCTAGATATTATGGATAAGCAATGGTCACTTTATTCAGTAAGCAGTCTGATTTTACTTATATTGTTAAAAAGAACGTTCGATCAAGGACATCTAGGATTAAGTGCTATTTTACTTTTTCTCTTACTGATTCAAGTGACAGGAACCATTATCTGTGTTCATCAAAAAAGACATAAAAAAGAAATCCCATCTTCTAAATAAGAAGTGGGATTTTTTTATGGAGTTGCCAGCTTAAATCAAGTCAAAATGTTTTAAGGCATGGACAATTCCGCCTTCAGTATTTTTCTTAGTAATAAAGCTAGATCGTTCTTTGAGTTCCTTACGTGCATTGCCCATAGCAATTTTATTGTCGCATGCTTCAAATAACGCAAGATCGTTGATTCCGTCACCAAAAGCAAACGTAGGAACGTTTGGTAAGTCGAGGGTTTTGAACAGGTTTTGAACGCCAGTTCCTTTAGAAACGCCCTTTCTAACTGTATCGATAGAGTAGGGGCCATTACGATAAAAGGTCATTTCTGGAAAATTCTTTAAATAGTGCTCATCGCCATCCTCTGAGAGAACTAACATCATATTAACCGTTTTATCTTTCAAACTGGAATGATCGATTACAGGTGCTTGGGAATGGATAAAGGCATACGCATTTGTGACTATGTCATTATGACCAGAACACCAAATTTGTTGATCATTATAAAAGGATAGTTCATGACCAAGACTTTTGACCTGTTCATACATTTTTAAACATTCTTCGTAAGTAAATTCATCGGAATAGACTTTCTTTCCCTCAACTTGAATAAATTGACCATTCATTACGATTGCTGAATCAATTCCGCTAGCTTTCATAATATGTTCGATTTCTACTATTGTCCGACCGGTTGCAATCAAAGGTAAGATATTGTTATTTTTTAATGCTTGAATAGCATTTGTGATCTCTGGTGTAATTTGTGATTTGTGATCCAATAATGTACCATCTAAATCAAAAAATGTGACTGCTTGGATATTTTTCATGAATTTTCAACGTCCTTTCATCCCTAATAGTATCAAAGATTGAACAAAAGACAAAGCTTTTTTGAAGAAAGATAGAAGTTATTGGAGCTGGCCGATTTTTAGAGTATAATATAAATGACGTTAAACTTGAAGGAAAGAGGCGATTAAAATAATGAATGTATTGATGATAGAAGATAATGAGTCTGTTTCAGAAATGATGCAAATGTTTTTTTTAAATGAGGGCTGGGAGGCTACGTTTAAATATGATGGTAAAGAAGGACTTGATGCCTTCTTAGAAAACCCAGAAAAATGGGATATGATCACACTTGATTTGAATTTACCGACGATGGATGGTATGGCAGTTTGCCGTGAGGTTCGGAAAGTGTCAAATACAGTTCCGATCATTATGTTGACAGCAAGAGATTCCGAAAGTGATCAAGTGATCGGTTTGGAGATGGGAGCAGATGACTACGTCACCAAACCATTCAGCCCATTGACATTGATTGCCCGAATCAAAGCGCTCCATCGTCGTTCTGAAATCGGGGAGCATGCGGTAGAAGGATCAGAACGTTCAGACGATCAATTTGATGTGGAGACAGATCATTTCAAGATGAATACTAAAACTAGAGAAGCTTATCTGGATGACAAACTAATTGGCGGATTGACACCAAAAGAATTCGATTTGCTTTATACGTTAGCGAAAAAGCCAAGACAAGTATTTTCACGTGAGCAGTTACTGGAAATGGTTTGGGATTATCAATATTTTGGTGATGAACGGACTGTGGATGCTCACATTAAAAAGTTACGTCAAAAAATTGAAAAGGTTGGACCACAGGTTATTCAAACAGTTTGGGGCGTAGGGTATAAATTTGACGATTCTGGAGTAGCATAGATGAAATATTTATATCAACAATTATTGGCTTTTTGGGGTGTGATCATTCTAATTATATTGATCGTGGGGACATCTTTTACCCAATTAACCAAAAAAACATTACAGGATACCAATTATGAGCAGCTTCGTGGATATGCTATATCCGCTTGGAAAACCAAAGATTCGATCAATAGAATGCCAGGGATGACGGATCAAGACATTTGGAACACTTCGTTTCAGTTATTTGAAGGATTTTTAAGCAATCAAGATGTTCAGTTTGTTTTTTATGATCGAAATATGCAGGTGCAATACCCTCTGAGTTCAGAAAAAAAACTTGATAACACAGTTATTAAAGAAAATTGGGATGCCTTAATGCAAGGGCAGCAAGAATATGCGACGATCGACAGAGATATTTACGGCAATAAAAATATGTCATCTTATGTAATGATGCCGGTCAGCAAAACCAATGTTCAATCCAATGAGAACATCATTATTGGTGCGTTAGTCATTACACAACCAGCAAAAAATGTTTCAGATAGTGTCGATGCAATAACGGCCAATTTATTCAAAGGCTTTATTATATCCAGCATCGTTGGATTGATCCTAAGTTATTTCTTTGCTAGTTTCCAAGTGAAGCGAATCAATCGAATGAGAAAAGCAACGAAAGAAATCACGAGCGGTAATTTTGATATTAAATTGGTTACGCATGACAAAGATGAATTCGATGATTTAGCAGAAGATTTTAACAAAATGGCTGAGTCTTTAAAGGAATCTAGAGAAGAAATTGATCGACAAGAAGATCGGCGTCGCCAATTTATGGCGGATGCTTCCCATGAGATGAGAACGCCACTCACAACCATTAATGGCTTGTTGGAGGGGCTGCAATATAATGCGATTCCGGAAAGCCAAAGAGAAAATGCGATTAAATTGATGCAAAATGAAACTTCACGGTTAATTCGCTTAGTCAATGAAAACTTAGATTATGAAAAAATCAGAACCAATCAAATTAGTATTGTGGTCAAAAAGTTTGATGCAACTGAAACGTTGAAGAATATCCTGACGCAGTTAGAAGGGAAAGCTGAATCAGCGAATGATCAGTTGATATTAGAAGCCGATGAAGCAATCGATGTTTATGCGGATTATGATCGTTTTGTTCAAATCATGGTTAATATTATTCAAAATGCGATTCAATTTACGCAAGATGGAGAGATTCGGGTTCACTTGCAAAAAGGGTACTTGGAGACGATCATTACGATTTCAGATACTGGAATAGGCATGACGGAGGAACAAGTTCAAAACATTTGGGATCGATATTACAAAGTTGATCCTTCTCGCAAGAATACAAAATATGGTGAGTCCGGTTTAGGGCTATCTATCGTTCAACAATTGGTTCGTCTGCACAAAGGGAAGATCAGTGTAGAAAGTCAGGAAGGTCAAGGAACTAGTTTTACTATTTCATTTCCTGATGTTGAAATAGAAGACGAAACCTAGAAAAAGCGCCAATCAAACAGAAAATGTTTGATTGGCGCTTTTTTAAGCTGTTTTAATGATTTTATCCATATATGGACTTTCAGCAATTTGAATATCATTCGTTAAAACTAAAATCGCTTTTTGTTTTTCTTTTGCGATTTTTTGAAGTAAGGGTAGTAGCTCTTGTCTTTGACTAATCGTTAGTTTTTGGAAGATATCATCAATAATAATGATATCTTTTTCTAGTAGTAATAATTGAATCAACTGGAGTTTGATTTGTTCGAAAGTATTTAATTGATCCTCTGATTTGTTTAATACACTTGCTGGAAGAGAAACGTAGGTGAATAAATCGTTCAGTCGTTTCTTTTTGTCCTTTTCCTTGATTGAAGTTCCTACAAATAAATTATCTCTAATCGAAAGATAAGGCAAAAAGATATTTTCAGATAGAATAAAGCCAATCGCCATGGCCTGTTTCATATCAAATGTTTTATCAATTAAAAAATAAAAATCAGCTTGGATACTACTTTGATCTTCTAAAACGACCGTCATATGTTGCTGTTGAAATAGCTCTTTGAAACTGTCTTCAGTCCAATTATTTGCTAAAGGAAAATTCATGTACTCACATCCTAAATACTTTTTTCGATTGTTTTGAAAGAAGAGAAGTGGAAATTAAGGTGCTCAACGCTGTAATCGATAGTACTAAGAAAGAACTCTTTGAGAACGCTCTAAAAATTGCAGCACCAGGTAAGTTGCTTATTCGTAAGGACAGAAAGTGCGTGTCGGCAGTTGAATCTATTAGTTGACTGCTCGGCGTACTCTCAATTATCATCTTAGAGGAGAAAAGTGTCACTCTCTTAATACCTAGTTCATTAGCGAGGATGGGTCTGGCTTGGATTAAAATGTATTCATATGTATGTTGGCAGACACCAAGAAAAACAGCAGTAACAAGTATGCCAAATGCGATTGGAATAATACTCTCTAAAATGGATTGCTTCATGACGAAACCATTTGAAAATCCCATAATACGCCATTTCATCATATCTTGTTTTTTTAATTTCAATGAAATAAAGAGTAATAGTGTAATTAAAATTGTCCATAGAACTAACGTAACAACATATAAAGAAGTATATAGTTGCATAATTTTTTGATAATTGAAGTGGTAATCAGTGTTGTTGATTACGGTACTGACTTGGTTGTACAATGATCTTTCTAGATCCTTAAGATTCAGAATACTCGTTAATAGAAATAGAAAAAGAGCCGAGCAGACACCAATACTAAAAGAAATTTTTTTATGATAAGAAACGCTGGCAAAAGCGTAACGGATGTTTTTCAACTAGGTTCACCTCACTAAACTAAGTATAAAAGAAGAATATGAATAAATTATGAATAAGATATAAAAAAGCTTGAGTAATTTACTCAAGCTTTCGTGATTATTTACCAGATTTTAAATAGTCTTGGTAAGTTTCAGTATGGTATTTATCAACGGTAGAAGTATTGTTGTTTTTACTGTAAACACTTGTGGATTTATTGCCTTTTTCATCTTCAATTTTTTCTAATTGTTTCAATTGATCTTTGTAATTGTAATCATCCGGATTGACTGGTGTTAATCCGCTATTTGTATAGAAACGTAGCAAATCACCGTTTGTCGTTTGATCAGACATTGATAACTGTAAATTAGCTTGTTCTTTCAATGCTTTAGCTTCTTGTTTTTCCTGCTCAGTGGGTTCTTCTAGCAGACGACCAGTAGCAGTTTCATAGATACTAGAGCCTAACATTGTATATTTAGGTGAAACGTAATTACCATTTCTAAATGCAACCAGTTGTGAATTGTCTTTAGAGAATAAATCTTGACCCATTTGAATGTAGTTTTTCGTGTCAACACCCATTAAATGTAATAGGGTAGGTAACGCATCGATTTGACCACCATACGTATGATTGATTCCGCCATTTGTTTGACCTGGAATATGAATCATATAAGGAACGCGCTGCATGCTTGAATTGTCAAAGTCATTCCAAGTTGATTTTGATTTCCCAAGTAATTCCGCTAAGTTCTGGTTTCTAGAAGTCGAAACGCCGTAGTGATCACCATAAAGGACGATTACAGAGTTTTCATACAGACCAGAAGCTTTTAAATAATTAAAGAATTCTTCAACGGCTTTATCAAGATAGTTCGCTGTAGCAAAATAGCCGTTGATTGTTTCATCAGATGTTTGAGCAATCGGGAATCCAGCTTCATCATTCGTAAATTGAGAATATGGATAGTGATTTGAAACAGCAATAAATTTAGAGTAAAACGGTTGTTGCAAGTGTTCCAAATATTGAGCCGATTGTTGGAAGAACGGTTTATCATGCAGGCCGTATTGGAATGAATTATCTTCATTAACATCATAGTAATTAGCATCAAAGAAATAATTATAACCTAAATGCTTGTATGTTTCGTTACGGTTCCAGAAGTTACCAGCATTCCCATGGAAGACAGCACTTGTATAACCGGCTTCTTGACCTAAAATAGCAGGAGCTGCTTCAAAGGTATTTTTACCACCAACTTGAGTGAATAATGAACCTTGATCTAAACCAAATAACGAATTTTCAAACATGGTTTCAGCATCACTTGTTTTTCCTTGACCCACTTGGTGGAAGAAATTATCAAAACTATAGGTACTGTTACTGTGATATAAGCTATTGATAAATGGTGTTACAACATGCTCAACACCTTTTTCATCTTTCAATTTGTAATCAATCAAAAATTGTTGGAAACTTTCTAAGTGAATATAAATCACATTTTTTCCTTTAGCCATACCAAATGTATCAGGGTTTGGTGCGGCATAATGACTTTTGACGTAATCTGAAACAGCGTCCATATCATTTTCACTAGCTTCTGCTCGAACTTGGTTCGTTTGGTAGGTAGTAACACCATCATAAACTGTAAAAGCGTTTAAGCCTAAAAACTTAACGATATAATCACGAGAGAACTGGCGACCCAATAATTGAGGACGAGCTGTTTCGGCTAATGTTAAGTTTGCGACAAAAAACAAAGCAGATAACATACTAATTGAAACGGCAACTCGTGCTCTAACAGGACGTTCATCCATTTTGATCTTTTTAGTTAGCAATAAAATACCAATTATAATGAAATCAAGCCAATAAAGGACATCGTAGGGTCTAAACAAACGTAAGGCACTTTCGCCAAGTCCGCTAGCAACCTTCCCAGCACCAAGCATTGTATTCACCGTAATAAAGTCAGTAAATTCTCTGTAATACACTACATTAGAGAATAGTAGTAACGTCAACAGAAAATACAAGACCATCATCGTAATATAGGAAGCTTTCTTTCTTCTCACATATAAAGCAATTGCCAATAAGAAAAACGTAGAAGCAATTGGGTTAATAAAGAGAATGAAATATTCAAAAGCATTCTCGATTCTTAAATGAAAATCAACTGTATAAGCAAAAATGTTTTTCAACCAAATCAACACAGCCACAAACCCAAAAAGTCCTAAACGCGTGTTTAAAAACTTAGGCATATGTATTTTTTTTATAATATTCAAAGTAAACGTATCCTTTCTAAAATCAGATCTAAGAGAAAGTAATTTGAAAAATCTCCATTAACTTTCTATACACTCTTCCAATTTTACTCTCTCTGTAATTCTATGTCAATTTAAATCAAGATTCTAGCTAGTAAAGTTAATAAAATTTTACTTTTCTTAAGATATCAGAAATTAGATAATTGATTCTAGCTAACGACAGGGATCGCTTTTTTTGATATACTAGCCAATGATGTGAATACAAGCAACCAAGCTAATTTTACTGGAAAATCAAATCTGAATTGAGGATGACATGAATGAATATAACCGTAACAAAAAAATCAGAGAAAAAATTTAAAGGAAGATATCCCCTTATTCAAAAAGAGGACCTTATTACTACGCCTAAATCATTTTCAGATGAATGGGTCACGTTTATTGATAGTAAAGGTCAATTTATTGCGACAGGCTATCTTGGTGAACAAAATAAAGGAATCGGCTGGTTAGTCAACTGGCAAGGAAATGTCGATGCAGATTTTTTAGGAAATCTATTTTTAAAAGCTAAAAGTCATCGAGTCGCATATGAACAAGATGAATCAACTTCAGCTTATCGCGTATTTAATGGAGAAGGGGATGGACTGGGGGGACTGATCATCGACCGTTATGATGATTTTGCCGTATTTTCTTGGTATAACGAAACCTTGTATCAAAAAAAAGCAGAAATTATTCGAGCGTTTAAAGCAAGTTTTCCAGAAATCAAAGGGGCATATGAAAAAGTGCGCTTTGCAACCAAATTTTTACCAGAATCACAAAAACTATTTGGAGACGATGCTCCTGAGCCACTATTGGTTGTTGAAAATGGGGTAACGTACGCTACTTATTTGAATGATGGTTTGATGACAGGGATTTTTCTGGATCAAAAAGAAGTGCGAGGGCGCCTGGTCGACGGGATCGCTGCTGGAAAAACGGTGTTGAACATGTTTAGCTATACAGGGGCATTCTCAGTTGCTAGTGCAATGGGCGGCTCAAGTACAACAACTAGTGTAGATTTAGCCAAACGTAGTTTACCAAAAACGAAAGAGCAGTTTGAAGTGAATCATTTAGCTGTGACAGATCAAAAAATCGTAGTAATGGATGTCTTCGATTATTTCAAATATGCTGTCCGAAAGCAATTAAGCTATGATGTGATCGTTCTTGATCCGCCAAGTTTTGCTCGTAATAAGAAAAAAGTGTTTTCTGTTGCTAAAAATTACGGTGACTTAGTCAAGGATTCTGTAGATATTTTGTCAGATAAAGGCTTATTGATCGCCTCAACGAATGCTGCGAATATCTCTCTGGAAAAATATAAAAAAATGATTGTTGCAGCATTAGAAGAAAAGCAGGTGAACTATCGATTTAAGGAAACGTATCAATTACCAAGTGATTTTAAAACGAATAAACATTTTGAAGAAGGGAACTACCTAAAAGTTTTCTTCATTGAAATAGAAAAATAAGGAAAAGAGCTTGTTCTGTAAAAAAAAGAACAAGCTCTTTTCTTTAGTGATAAAACATGTTTTGTGCAAATGGCACAATAAATTCTTTAAAACGTAGAGCAGCTGGTGAAAGAAAATGATCTTTTTTAGTTGCTAAATAAATATAGCGAGGGAAGAAGTTATCTTTCAAGGTAATTGTTTTAACATTATAGGCAGCGATCGAAGGAATTTTTGGCATCAAAGCAATTCCGTAGTCATGCGCTACAAAACCAAGCATCGTATGATCCTCCTCAACTTCGCAAACAATCGTCGGTGTAATGGCAGCCGCCGTTAACAACTTATCGAGATAAGGGCGCAAACCACTTCGTTCATTAAAATAAACAAAAGGATAATCACTTGTATCCTTTAAAGAAATCGTATCATTTATTGCTAAAGGGTGATTAATGGGGACAACTAAAACAATCTCTTGTTCAGTCAAAATCTCATAATTAAGTTGTTCATCTTCTTTTAGCTTAGAAGTAATTGCGATATCGACATCCTCTCTTAAAAGCAGATCAGTCATATCTGAGGAATTTCCCTGAAATAAATTGAAGCGAATTTGTTCATTGCCAGGATAAGCTGAAAATTCTTTCATTAACATAGGAGCTAAAAAAGAGCCAGCTGTATAGATAAAGCCAAAATCAATCAAGCCTTTGTCAGGACTAACCAATTCCTTTAAAGCTCGCTCACCTTTTGCTAGTTCTTCTAAAGCCGTTGAAACGTACGTATAGAAAAATTTTCCATATTTTGTTAGTTGGATATTTCTACCTCTTTTTTCAAATAACTGTGCATCTAATTCTTTTTCTAATTCTGACATAGAATGGCTTAAGTTTGGTTGTGTGGTATTTAATAACTTGGCCGCATGGGTCATGTGCTGAGTGTCTGCTAACATTCTAAAAAACTCTAATTGCCGCAAATTCATGTGTAAAACTCCTTATCGGTCATTTATTCATAAACACAGTTTATCAATAAATTTAGAAATATGCATCACAAATGTAAAATGAATTCGAGTAGAACTATAAAATATATTTATCTAAAACATAAAAAACATTCATTGGAATTTATCGGTTTGTTGGATTAGAATAAATTTATAGATATTGTGAATAAGGTAACAATAAAAAGCATTGTTTAAATTGTGTTTGTATTTTAGAAAAAGTACCTGTAATTAAAAGAATCAATCAATTTTTTCTACTGCTTTATCAAAAGGAAAATAGGGGAAATAGTTTGTGGTAAAAACAGTACAATCAATTTTTTTCTATTTTCCTGTCAAGGCTGAACGAGCCCGCTACGCTTTTAAAATTAGGAGGTAATCATGAATAATTATCAAGCAATCTTTGAACCGTTAACGGTTAAACGGATGACTTTAAAAAATCGTGTGGTGATGCCACCGATGGGGACGAATTTCGCCAATATGGATGGGACGTTCAGTATGCAGCATGTTTCTTATTATGAGCAACGTGCTAAGGGTGGAACGGGGTTGATCACGTTAGAAAATGTGTGTATCGATTATCCAATGGGCACTAATGGAGCTCGTCAATTAAGGATGGACAATGATCAATATATTTCAGGTCTGTGGCATTTTAATGAAAAAATGCATGCGTATGGAGCGTGTACTTCCGTTCAAATCAACCATGCTGGAGCTTCGGCTTATGGTCTACGATTAGATGGGGAACAACCAGTTTCAGCGTCGAATATTCCTTCAAAAAAAGGGAATCCAATCCCACGTCCGTTGACTGAAGAGGAAATTTATGAAATCGTGGAGCGATATGCGGATGGTGCTTTAAGAGCGCAACGTGCTGGCTTTGATTGTGTAGAAATTCACGCAGGACATTCGTATCTTTTAAGTCAGTTTTTATCTCCTTTATACAATAAACGGACGGATAAATTTGGCGGAAGCCCAGAAAATCGCGCTCGCTTAACCAAATTAGTTGTTGAAGCTGTTCGAAAAGCAGTGGGTCCTTTTTTCCCGATTTCGCTTCGTTTTAGTGCCGATGAGCTATTAGAAGGTGGGAATACCTTAGAAGATACGATTGAGATTTTAAGTTATTTTGCAGAAGAAGTCGATATTTTGAATGTTTCAGCTGCATTGAATGATAGCTTACAATATCAAATCGATAAAATGAACTTGGAAGATGGCTGGCGTGCTTACATGTCGAAAGCTGTTAAAGAACGTTTTCCAGATAAAGTTACTGTAACTTCTGGTAATATTCGTAGTCCTAAAAGAGCAACTGAAATTCTTGAATCAGGAGATGCTGATTTATTAGCGATGGGTCGTGGCTTAATTGCTGAGCCAAATTGGGTCAATAAAGTTGCCAATGGCCAAGAAGATTTACTAAGAAAATGTATTTCCTGCAATATTGGGTGTGCTGACCATCGAATTGCTAAAGCTCGTCCGATGCGCTGTACAGTCAATCCTGATCTTCATTATGAAGATGACTACAAAATGAAGCCTGTTTTACATCCAACGAAAATGGTTGTAATTGGTGGAGGAACTACCGGACTTGAAGCTGCTGCTACAGCTGCGGAAGTTGGCGTAAGTGTTGAGCTATTTGAACAAAAAGACTATTTAGGTGGCTTAGGTCACGAAATTGCACGTTTCCCTGATAAGAAAAGAATCGATGATTTTATTACCTATGAAATCAATCGTTGTAAAGAGCTTGATAATTTAGCGATTCACCTAAATCATGCAGCAACGTTAGCTGATATTGAAGCAATTGGTCCAGATATTATCGTAAACGCGACTGGAGCAAAACCTTTATTACCACCAATTAATGGATTGAAAGAACAATTAGAGAATCCAAACAGAAAAATCTTTTCTATTTTTGATATTTTAGACGACATGTCTAAATTCCAAGAATTTGAAGGAAAAGAAATCGTCGTGATCGGAGGCGGCGCGGTTGGCTTAGATGTTGTCGAATATTATGCTGAACGTGGTGCAAAAAAAGTTAGTATTGTGGAAATGCAAGGTGAAATCGGGAAAGATCTAGATTTGATTACAAAGCTTGCGATGATGGAAATCGTCGAAAAATTCGATGTGGAAGTTCATGTAGAAACAAAATTAACCGAAGTAAAAGAAAATAGTTTCTTAGTTGAAAAAGATGGCGAAATGATTGAGTTGCCATTTGATTTAGGTTTCGTATGTCTTGGAATGCGTGCAGAAGCACCAATGATTCGTGAATTAGATCAGTATGCAAGAAAGAATGGGGCTGTCCTGTTAAATATGGGGGATAGTAAAGTAGCTAGACGAATCATGGAAGGAACAAGAGAAGCACGTGACATTTTAAAAACGATTGAAGTACTAGAAAACACTCGTACACAGAAAATGTTATTTGAACAAACAAAGAGTTTACAAGCAACACAAACTATATAAAGTGAGGGAAATGAAAATGACAGAAAGAATTGACGGACACACATTATTAATTAGTTTAATTGCAACACCAATTCGTCACAGTCTATCTCCGACAATGCATAATGAAGCTTTTGCTAAGTTAGGGTTAGATTATGCTTATATGGCGTTTGAAGTAGGAAATGAAGAGTTGAAAGATGCCGTTCAGGGAATTCGTGCATTAGGGATTCGTGGTTCAAATGTTTCAATGCCGAATAAACAAGCTATTATTCCTTATTTAGACGAACTTTCGCCAGCGGCAAAGTTGGTAGGTGCAGTAAATACAGTAACAAATAAAGATGGAAAAGGTCATTTGGTGGGACATGTAACGGATGGAACTGGTGCCATGCGTGCATTGAAAGAAGAGGGTGTAGAAGTCAAAGCTCAAATCGTAACAATGACTGGAGCAGGTGGTGCAGGAACGGCAATTGCCATTCAAGCGGCCTTAGACGGTGCCAAAGAACTACGTATTTTCAACATAAATGATCAACACTATAAAAATGCAGAAGCAACAGTGAAGAAAATTAATGAGAATACCAACTGTACAGCAACCTTAACTGATTTAACTGATCAAGCAGCATTTAAGCAATCAATCAGCGAAAGTAGTATTTATATTGATGCGACAGGTGTTGGCATGAAACCTCTACAAGAAGAAAGCCTGATCAACGATCCAGAAGTGATTCGTCCAGATTTAGTTGTCTTTGATGTTGTCTACATTCCAAAAGAAACAAAATTATTAAAATTTGCTCGTGAACATGGTGCAAAAAAAACGATCAACGGTTTGGGCATGATGCTTTATCAAGGGGCAGAAGCATTTAAACATTTCACTGGGGAAGATATGCCTGTTGATTATATTAAAGAATTACTATTTAAGGACTAACAGTTAGGAGAAAATGATGAAAAACAAATACACACCGACCGCCATAGGTCTATATATCAACTACATTGTCCATGGGATGGGCGTTATTATTATTTCTCAAAACCAAAATGCATTGATGACTCAATGGGATACAGATTTGATGGGAATTGCTAAAGTTATTTCGATGTTAGGGATTGGACGTTTGATTGCAATTATGATTTCAGGGCGACTATCTGACAAATTTGGGCGTAAACCATTTATTTACTTAGGAATGGTGACATATGCCGCTTACTTCTTTGGAATTTTATATAGTCCAAGTGTTGAGTTAGCGATGTTCTTTGCAGTTGTGGCTGGGATTTCTAATTCATTCTTAGATTCTGGGACTTATCCTGCTTTAATGGAATCATTTCCAAAAACTGCAGGAACTGCAACTGTACTATTAAAAGCATTTATTCAAGGAGGACAATTTGCTCTTCCATTGATCATTAAATTTTTAGCCTCAAATCACTTATGGTTTGGTTGGTCATTTATGATCGCTGCAATTTTACTTGGTGTGAATGCCATTTTCTTATGGAAACAACCATTTCCAGATGCAGATGCAAAACTAGCTGAAGAAACGGAAGAAGCAGTTGGGCAAGCACCAACCGTTAAATTTAAATCTAAACCTAAGATGGCGATTGAAGGTGTTGCATTTGTTATTTATGGTTTTATCGCACAAGCGACGTTTTATTTAATCAGCCAATTTATCGGAACTTATGGTGAACAAGTGGCAGGGATGGCGCAAACGGATGCAGGTGTGTTAGTTTCATATTATTCGATTGGTTCATTATTATGTGTGGCGTTTACGGCAATTATGGCATCAAAAGTTCGTTCAGTTTATCTAGTGGTTATTTATACATTCGTTTCATTTTTAACGATTGCTGTAATGTGGTTGTTCCCGACACCATTAGTTTGTATGATTGGAGCAGCTTTAGTTGGTTTCTTTGCAGCGGGCGGCGTGTTACAATTAGGATTGACCGTTATGGGAGAAATGTTCCCAGCAGGAAAAGGAACCATCACAGGAATTTATTATACATTTGGTAGTATTGCATCATTTGTTATTCCTGTTGCAGCAGCACAAATTGCTAAAACCAACGTACGTGGTATCATGCTGTTTGATACGATCATAGCTGGTATCGGTTTTGTCTTAGCAGTTATTATATTTATTCGTTATCGTCAAACAATCGATACATCTAAATAGGGAGGATCCATCAAATGAATACAGTAACAGTTAAAAACGTGACTATTGGAAGTGGAAGTCCTAAAATCATTGTTCCTTTAGTGGGTAAAAATGAATCAGAATTAATAGAAGAAGCAAAACACTTATTAACGATTGATTGTGATCTTGTTGAATGGCGTGTTGATTTTTTTGATCAAGTAACTAATTTTGAAGCAACTGCTGAAATGTCAAAAAAAATTGCAGAAATTTTATCTGATAAACCAATACTTTTCACTTTTAGAACCAAACAAGAAGGTGGAGAACTTGCTTTTACAGATGAGCAATACTTTGGTTTATATAAAACGGTTATTGAACATGGGGCAATTGATTTATTAGATGTTGAGCTGTTTATGGATGATACTTTCGTTCAAGAGACGATTAAGAGAGCACATGAAAAAGCAATCAAAATCGTGATGTGTAATCATGATTTCGATCAAACACCTACTAAAGAAGAAATCGTATCAAGACTATGCATGATGCAGGAAAAAAATGCAGATATCTGCAAGATTGCGGTCATGCCACAATCTTCAAATGATGTGTTGACACTTTTAGAGGCAACGAATGAGATGAAAACGAAGCATGCAGATCGACCAATCGTAACAATGTCCATGGGGCAGCTGGGTATGGTTAGTCGCATGTGTGGCGAAGTTTTTGGTTCAGCAATGACATTTGGTGTGGCTAAAAAGGCTTCTGCACCCGGTCAAGTACCAGTAGCGGAATTACGTAAAATTCTTAAAACGTTAGCATTGTAAAAATCAGACTAGTTCGCAATGAGGAAACTTATTGGGCGCTAGTCTATTTTTCTTGCATCGATTGAATTCTTTGTTAAACTTGATTATGAGGTGAATAGCGTTGGCAAAAAAGAAAAAAATCCAAAAAACAAATGCAATACGAATTGTAGAACAGCAGAAAATTCCATATCAAGAATATGAGTTTGGATGGAGCGAGGATCATTTAAGTGCAAACAGTGTTGCTGAAAAGATCGGAATTGCAGACGGTAAAATTTTTAAAACATTGGTAACCATTGGCAATAAAACTGGTCCTGTTGTAGCAGTGATCCCTGGTAATAAGGAACTGAATTTAAAAAAATTAGCTAGTGCAAGTGGCAATAAAAAAGTGGATATGCTTCATTTGAGAGACTTAGAAGAAACAACTGGATACATTCGAGGCGGATGCTCACCAATTGGCATGAAAAAATTATTTCCAACTTATATTGCTGAAGAGGCAAGACAATTTGATACTATTATTGTGTCAGCAGGTAAAAGAGGTATGCAAATCGAATTGTCTCCGGCAGCGATTATTCAAGTTACAAAAGGGGAAATAGCAGATATAACAATGGAATAATTACTGATATTTTTGTAATGCTTGTTTGGCTAAAGTATCTGCACCTTTGTTTTGACTTTCAGGAAGCCATTTTACCAATAATAGCGGGAAACGGTTTTCTAATTGTTGAAAGGATTTAAGATAGGGCTGGAATAGTGGATTCTTAGCATGTTGCTTCTCAATTGTTTGTACCACGATCTTACTATCAGAGTGGATCAAAACCGTTTGATTATTTAATTTTTTTTCGATGACGAATTGCAGTGCTTGGATAAATACTTTAAATTCAGCTTCGTGGTTGGAACACTCACCAAGTGAAACATGCAGCTGCTCATGCAAATTTTCGCCGACAATAACGATCCCTCCGCCACTTGGACCTGGATTTCCTTTTGTTGCAGCATCGACATATAATCGTAACATAAATATCTCCTTATTTTCTTTTCGTTCAAAGTTGAAGTATGTTACTATTATAACATATTGAATTTTTATTAAGGGGTCGCTACATGAAGAAAAAAGTCTATCATTGGCAACCAGAATTATCCACAGCGATAATTTATTGGTCCTGTACATTTGGCATTTTATTTTTAAGTTTAATCTTAACATTGGAGCATACTCGTCCTTATTTGACTAGTAATATCGTGTTAGGCATCTTCTTTTTCTTTACTTTATTAGGATGCAATCGTTATTTTATGATCGAGAATGAACAATTGATCGTGCATGCGTTATTGCCAATTAGACGGAAAAAAATAACATTGTCTGCAATCGAAATGATTCGAGTTGGACCTAAATGTATCGAAATAAGCTCAATTGAGTTTAAAGAAGGTACGCAACTATTTATCATGACGAAAAAAAATAAACACGCATTTATCCAGTCAATGAAACAACAATGCTCATTGACGACCCAGATTATTGATGATCCATTATTGACTATTGGTAAACACTATTAAAAAAACAGCACTCTGCTAAGCAGAATGCTGTTTTTTCTATATTTTCTTCACATGAGCGGCTTGTAACCCTCGTGTGCCTTCCATTACTTCAAATTCTACGGCTTGATTTTCTTCTAATGACTTAAAGCCATCTTCTTCGATTGCTGTGAAATGAACAAAGATTTCTTCGTCCTCATTGTAACCAATAAAGCCGTAACCTTTTCTATTATCGAACCACTTGACGAACCCTTTTTCCATTCAAATCACGCTCCTTTATTTTCTAAAGTCTAGCATCATTATAAAGTGAAAAACGGAACTCGTCAATCTTTTGCAAAAAAGTTATTTTAATGATGGAAAAGCGCTGTGATACACGTTATAATAAGGAATAACTTAACAAATAGATTGGATAACTAAAAATAGTTCGGGAAAAGAGGTTTTATATGAAGACAGATATAGAAATTTCAAAGGAAGTTGACTTATTGCCTATTAATAAAGTAGCAGAATCAATTGGTTTAACAGATGAAGATCTAGAATTATTCGGGAAATACAAAGCTAAAATCGATTTTCAAACCATTCAGCGTCTGGCAGATAATAATGAAGGTAAATTGATCCTAGTAACTTCGATCAACCCCACGCCGGCTGGTGAAGGGAAATCAACAGTCACCATTGGTTTAGGAGATGCATTGAATCATATTGGTAAGAAAACAGTCATCGCATTACGTGAACCTTCATTGGGACCTGTTATGGGTATCAAAGGCGGTGCAACAGGTGGAGGATACGCTCAAGTGTTGCCAATGGAAGATATCAATCTGCATTTTACTGGGGATATGCATGCGATCACAACAGCTAATAATGCGCTTTCTGCTTTATTAGATAATCATATCCAACAAGGGAATGAACTTGGGATCGACGCTAGAAGGGTCATTTGGAAACGAGTAGTTGACTTGAATGATCGTGCGTTGCGTCAAGTAATCGTAGGCTTAGGCGGTCCAGTCCAAGGAGTGCCTCGTGAAGACGGTTTTGATATTACTGTGGCAAGTGAGATCATGGCCATATTATGTTTAGCAATCGACTTAGAAGATCTGAAGTTTAGGCTAGGAAATATTGTTATAGGCTATACCTTTGATCGTGATCCTGTAACGGTTAGTGATTTAGGCGTTCAAGGTGCTTTAACCTTACTATTGAAAGACGCACTCAAACCTAATTTAGTTCAAACAATATATGGCACTGCAGCATTTGTCCATGGCGGTCCATTTGCAAATATCGCACATGGCTGTAATAGTATTTTAGCAACGAAAACAGCGTTGAAGCTGGGGGATTATGTTGTAACTGAAGCAGGTTTCGGAGCTGATCTGGGTGGAGAGAAATTCTTAGATATCAAGGTCCCAAATTTAAAGAAAGCACCCGATGCAGTGGTGATTGTCGCAACGATCCGTGCGCTGAAAATGCATGGCGGAGTAGCTAAAAATGCGTTAAATACAGAAAATATTTCAGCTTTAATTAAAGGATTTTCAAATTTACACAAGCATATTGAAAATATGCAAAGTTATGGCTTACCTGTAGTTGTGGCGATCAATGAATTTGTAACCGATACTGAAAACGAAATCGAAGCTTTACGTGAATTATGTGAAGCAATCAACGTCCCTGTTGAGTTAACAAGCGTTTGGGAAAAAGGAGCTGAAGGCGGTGTTGCCTTAGCTAAACGTGTTACGCAAGTTATTGCAGAGCAAACAGCAGATTTTAAAACCATTTATCAAATGGGCATGAACTTGGAAGATAAAATCAAAGCAATCGTGACCAAAATTTATGGTGGAGAGGATGTGTCTTTTTCCAAAAAGGCCCAAATTCAATTAGCAACTTTCGAAAAATATGGGTGGGATCGTTTGCCGGTCTGTATGGCTAAAACTCAATATTCCTTATCCGATGATCCTCAAAAATTAGGGCGCCCAGAAGTGTTTACGATAACGATTCGTGAGTTGGTCCCAAAAATTGGCGCTGGATTTATTGTTGCGTTAACAGGCGATGTTATGACAATGCCAGGCTTACCAAAGAAACCAGCCGCGTTAAATATGGATGTAGATAAAGACGGGAATGCCTTTGGATTATTTTAAAATTTAGTACGAATTAAACTGAAAAACAAAAGTCGATAGTTAGTGAGACTTTTGTTTTTTTGTCATTTCGATTATTTCCATTCAAGCCAACTTCTTTCTTCCAGTCAGACGCTTTTTGTTATATACTTTAGACTAGAGCTCGAGGAGGGATCAGCATGAAGATTCGTTGTACTAGAAATACCGGATTTTATGGAATGGGCAGTCCAATCGAGATTAGAAAAAACAATGAAAAGTGGTTTTATTTAAGCCAAAATGAAACAAAAGAAGTCGAATTAGAAGAATTAGAATGCACAATTCAGGCTAGGTTTTTCTTTTTGAAGAGTATGCCAATTACAGTAAGCAATCAGAATCAAACGATTGATTTAGAGATAACGATGAACCCAACTCTGATCTTGATTTATGTTATACTCTTTGTTGGCATGTTTTTAATTCCAGTTTTACAATTGAATATCGTTGGCGTTTTACTATTGCTTGTTCTTTATTTTATGTTTGTTTTTTCAATGTTGAATAAAGCTTATGTGATCAAGGAGAAGACCTAATGGGTGAAAGAGCTGAAGAATTTTTAAGTAGTTTTAACCGAATTGAAAAGTGGTTTCGTGAACAATTGAATAATCCGACCAATATGGGCTTTAGTGAGATGGTTCGCAGACTATCAAGAAAAAAAGACAGCCATATTCCGCTTTTTCAAGATGATTTACTGCAAATGGCACAATTAAGAAACGCCATCGTACATGAACAAATCTCAACTGATTTCGTGATAGCTGAACCGAATGAATGGGCAGTGAATCGTATGCAGGAAATTGAACAAGCGTTGATCAGTCCAGAAAAAGTGCTGCCGAAGTTTGCAAAAAAGGTAACCGGATTTGATATAAATATTTCAATTAAAGATATTTTAGCGATTGTGGCACGTAAACAGTATTCACAATTTCCAATTTATGATGCAGGTATCTTTAAGGGACTAATTACAGTTCGTGGACTAGGAATTTGGTTAGCCGTTGAAAGCTCTAAAGGAGATATCCAATTAGAAGGTAGAAAAGCAGCCGAACTTTTGGTAAGCAATTATAAAGGAAGTAACTATCAATTTGTCGGCAAAGACACAACTGTGTTTCAGGTTGAAGAACTGTTCGTAACGCAAGTCAGATTAGAAGCGATATTGATTACAAAAGATGGTAACCCTAATGGAAGCTTACTTGGAATTATTCGTCCGAGGGATTTATACAATAATTTAGAGAAGGAATGAAAGCCGTTGTTAGCAGTTTATCTGATTATTAGTGCAGTTTTGATCGGTTTAGATCAATGGGTAAAATATTTAACCGTAACAAATATTCCACTTGGAGAAACCAAAGAGTTTATCCCTGGCTTTATGTCGTTTACGTATCTTCGTAACACAGGAGCTGCTTGGAGTCTTTTAGAGGGAAAAATGTGGTTTTTTTATATTGTTACTGTGGTTGTCGTAGCCGTAGTTTTGTATATTTTAATCAAACATATTAATGGAAGTAAGTGGTTTACAATTGGGTTGAGTTTAGTTTTAGCAGGAGCCGTCGGCAATTTTATTGATCGTTTACGTTTAGGTTATGTTGTTGATATGTTCCAAACAGATTTTATCAGCTTTCCGATTTTCAATGTTGCTGACTCAGCGCTAGTTATTGGCGTGATATGTATTTTTATTTATCTGATTTTAGACGAAAAAGCAGCGAAGGATGGGAAAAATGGAACAAATTAATGTAAAAGTAAAACAAGAAAAAGGACGGATCGATAAAGTTTTGAGTGATTTATTGAAAGAGCACTCACGTTCTCAGATCCAGCAATGGTTAAAAGATCAAAATATAACGGTCAATGGTGAAGTGACTCGTCCAAATTATAAAGTAAAAGAAAACGATGAAATCAGCATCAATGTACCAGAACCAGTCGAACTTGACGTTGTGGCTGAAGATATCCCGATTGAAATCGTATACGAAGATGATGATGTGTTGGTAATCAATAAACCGCAAGGCATGGTTGTGCATCCATCTGCTGGACATCAAAATGGGACCCTGGTCAATGCGTTGTTATATCACATCAAGGATCTTTCTTCGATCAATGGGATTATTCGACCAGGAATCGTTCATCGGATTGACAAAGACACATCTGGTTTATTGATGGTAGCCAAAAATGATAAAGCTCATGAGGCATTAGCAGCACAGTTAAAGGATAAAACATCGATTAGAAAATATATTGCTTTAGTTCATGGTGAAATTACACACGATAAAGGTGAGATTGATGCACCGATCGGCCGTTCAAAAAATGATCGAAAAATGCAAGCAGTCATTGAAGGTGGAAAACCAGCTGTGACTCATTTTGAAGTCTTAGAACGATATGAGGGATATACATTAGTTCAATTACAATTGGAAACAGGACGCACTCATCAAATACGTGTTCACATGAAATATATTGGGTTTCCAGTTGCAGGCGATCCACTTTATGGACCAAGAAAAACATTAAAAGGCAACGGTCAATTTTTACATGCTGAGGTTTTAGGGTTCAAACATCCTACAACTGGCCAAATGATGGTCTTTGAAGCGCCACTACCAGAGCTTTTTGAAAAAACTTTAGATCAATTAAGAAATAATGATTGATTTATTTGAAAAGAAAAGGTACACTGTTTTGAGAAAGAAAATTAAATAAGCATCCTTTAAGAGTAGTCCCGTGAGGCTAAGAAGGAAACATGCAGAACAATATCTAGGTGCGCTTAGAAAGAATCTGTGTGAAATGAATAGTATCTTTGTATAGATAAATTCAATCCTCCTATCCGAATACGGGTGGGAGGATTTTTGTTTGCTGTGAATCACTGCGATTGCTTTGCAGAGCAGATGATGAACAGTACTTGGCGAACGAAGTGAGCGAAGCTACTTTAGTAGTGAATCACCAAAAGTCTTAACTACTCAACACTAGGCAGAACTAACACCACATGAAAAAGAGCAAGTGTATCGCCTACACATTAGAACAAGTTGCTCATAAAGCAACATTAAAAAGTACATTTTCAGGAGGAGTCAAACATGCAAAAAAAAGAAGTCGTTGACGCAGTAACGATGAAACGTGCACTTACAAGAATCACTTATGAAATTATTGAAAGAAACAAAGGAATCCAAGATATCGTATTGGTCGGCATCAAAACACGAGGAATCTACATCGCTCAACGAATTGCTGAACGTTTAAAACAATTAGAACAAATTGACGTTCCAGTCGGTGAGTTGGATATTACCTTATACCGAGATGATATGGACGGTCAATCGATGAAAGATCGTTCATTAGAAGAACCAGAACTTCACTCTTCTGACATTCCAGTTTCTTTAGAAGGCAAAGAAGTAATTCTGATCGATGACGTACTTTTTACAGGTCGGACAATCAGAGCGGCAATGGATGCAGTGATGGATCTTGGACGACCAAGAAAAATTTCATTAGCCGTTTTGGTAGATAGAGGTCACAGAGAACTTCCAATCAGAGCAGACTACGTAGGAAAAAATATTCCAACTTCTATGGCAGAAGAAATCATTGTTGAAGTTGAAGAAAAAGACGGAGCTGATCGAATTTTGATCGCCAGCATAGACGAATAGACAAATACATTAGTACAGATAGGATAGGTTGAGATGACAGAAAAAGAATTTCGCAATGAAGAAGCAGTATTAGATATTCACGATAAGCCCAAGACTGCACATTGGATCGGGTTAAGTTTACAGCATTTATTTACCATGTTTGGTGCAACAGTTTTAGTTCCGATTTTAGTAGGAATAGATCCAGGAATAGCTTTGGTCAGTTCAGGGCTTGGAACCATCGTTTACTTATTCGTAACGAAAGGTAAAATTCCAGCTTATCTGGGAAGTAGCTTTGCTTTTATTGCCGCTATGCAGATGTTGATGAAAAGTGACGGCTATCCAGCAATCGCACAAGGGGCAATGACAACAGGGTTGGTTTATCTGATTGTTTCCATTATCATCAGTAAAATAGGATCGGCTTGGCTAGACAAAATATTGCCACCAATCGTTGTTGGACCTGTAGTGATGGTCATCGGCTTAGGATTGGCTTCAAATGCTGCAAATAATGCTATGTACAACAATGGGGACTATGATTTCAAATTCATCGCGGTTGCGTTGATCACATTGGGGTTAACCATTTTCTATAACATGTTTTTCAAAGGCTTTCTGGGGTTGATTCCAATCTTACTAGGAATCGTTAGTGGGTATTTAGTTGCTTTATTATTCGGGATTGTAGATGTTGAACCAATCAAACAAGCTGCGTGGTTTGCCATGCCAAACTTCGAGATTCCTTTTGTTCAATATCAACCAAAACTCCATTTGAATGCAATCACAACGATGGCGCCGATCGCATTCGTCACAATGACGGAACATATCGGACACTTAATGGTCTTAAATAAATTGACTAAACGCAACTTCTTTCAAGATCCTGGTTTATCCAAAACGTTGATGGGAGACGGAGCGGCGCAAATCGTAGCTGGTTTAGTCGGCGGACCACCTGTTACAAGTTATGGCGAAAATATCGGTGTTCTAGCAATCACTCGTGTTCATAGTGTGTTCGTGATTGCAGGAGCTGCAGTGTTCGCAGTGGGATTAGGTTTTGTAGGGAAATTAAGTGCAATCATTTTAAGTATCCCTGGTCCAGTTATCTCTGGTATCAGCTTTGTCTTATTCGGTGTCATTGCGGCAAGTGGGTTGAAAATCCTGATTGACAATCAAATCAACTTTGATAAGAAAAAGAATCTATTGATCGCCTCAGTGATCTTAGTCATTGGGATTGGCGGATTGGTCTTTAAATTGGATACCTTTGAATTGTCATCAATGGCATTAGCAACAGTCTTAGGAATCATTCTAAACCTGATTTTACCTGAAACAGCGCGCAGTGAAGAAAAGTAGTCTAACTAGGTAAAAAAGTGTGGAACGTTGTTACCATTGATATCTAGCTTCAAGAGCTAGCCTTTCAGCTTTTAAAACAAGGAGGAAAACGAATGATCATCACATCTGAACGTATCAGTTTAAAACATCTTTTAACAGTAGAAGTATTAAGTGACCAAGAAGTTATGGGCCTGATTCATCGTGCCCAAGAATTTAAACAAGGAGCGACTTGGCAACCTGAAAAAAAACAATACTTTGCGACAAACTTGTTCTTTGAAAATAGTACACGAACGCATAAGAGCTTTGATGTTGCCGAAAAAAAATTAGGGATTGAAGTTATTGAGTTTGAAGAAAGTATGAGCTCAGTCAAAAAAGGTGAAACACTTTATGATACAGTGCTGACAATGTCGGCAATCGGAGTTGATGTGGCAGTCATTCGTCATGGAGAAGAAAATTATTATGATGAACTGATTCAAAGTAAAACAATCCAATGTTCCATTATTAATGGTGGTGACGGCAGTGGTCAACATCCTACCCAATGCCTATTAGATTTAATGACAATATACGAGGAATTTGGATACTTTGAGGGATTGAAAATTGCAATCGTCGGGGATATTACACATTCTAGAGTAGCGAAATCAAACATGCAGATGTTAAAGAGACTTGGCGCAACGATCTTTTTCTCAGGACCAGAGGAATGGTACGATAAGCAATTTGAAGCTTATGGCCATTATATGCCGTTAGATGAAGTGGTCGAAACAGTTGATGTGATGATGTTGCTTAGAGTGCAACATGAACGCCATGATGGTTCAGAAATATTCTCAAAAGAAGAGTACCATCAGCAATATGGCCTAACGGTTGAGCGCGCAAAACGACTACAAAAACATGCGGTCATCATGCATCCTGCTCCTGTGAATCGTGATGTTGAGCTGGCTGATTCTTTAGTAGAAGGAATCCAATCTAGAATCATCCAACAGATGAGTAATGGTGTCTATATGAGAATGGCAATTTTAGAAGCAGTATTACAAGGAAAGGCATAGGTGAACAATATGAAAACACTTATCAAGAATGGGAAAATCATAAAAAAAGATAATCAATTGATTCCAGCAGAAATATGGATCGAAGAGGGCAAGATCAGAGCAATTGGAGAATTTTTTGAAGAAAGTACATTTGATAAAGTCTACGATGCCAAAGGTCAATTGATCGTACCAGGATTAGTGGATGTCCATGTTCATCTAAGAGAACCAGGGTTTACTTATAAAGAAACAATCGAAACGGGTAGTAAATCAGCAGCCAGAGGTGGATATACAACGGTTTGTGCAATGCCCAATTTAAATCCTGTTCCTGATACTGCAGAAAAATTAAAAGAAGTATACGAAATCATTGAAAAAAATGCTGTAGTGAAAGTGCTACAATATGCTCCAATCACAGAGGAATTACGCAGTGAAACATTGACCGACCAAAAAGCGTTAAAAGAAGTTGGCGCTTTCGCATTTACAAACGACGGTGTAGGCGTACAAACAGCAGGGATTATGTATCTTGCAATGAAAGAAGCAGCAGCACTTGATATGGCAATCGTGGCCCACACAGAAGATGAGTCACTACTTTTTGGCGGAGTCATGCACGAGGGTGAAATTTCTAAAAAGTTAGGTTTACCAGGGATTTTAAGTTCAACTGAAGCATCACAGATTGCTCGTGATGTTGTCTTAGCCGGTGAAACAGGTGTTCACTATCATGTCTGCCACGTTTCAACAAAAGAAAGTGTTCGTGTCATCCGTGATGCCAAACGAGCTGGGATTCACGTTACAGCAGAAGTTGCGCCACATCATTTGATTTTAGTTGATGAAAACATCCCTGAAGACAACGGTTTCTGGAAAATGAATCCGCCGCTTAGAGCAACATCTGATCGTGATGCACTAATCGAAGGGTTACTAGATGGTACGATCGATTGTATCGCAACGGATCATGCGCCACATGGACTAGAAGAAAAAAATCAAACATTCTTAAAAGCTCCCTTTGGTATAGTTGGGAGTGAAACAGCTTTTCAACTAATCTATACGAATTTTGTTGAAACAGGAAAATTCACCTTGGAACAAGTCATTGATTGGATGGCAACCAAACCCGCAGAAATTTTCGGTCTAGATGCAGGAACACTAACGATTGGTGCTCCGGCAGACATCTCTATTTTTGACTTAGAGCTAGAAGAAACAATCGACGATCAGGACTTTGAATCACTCGGTGTTAATACACCGTTTGTTGGTTGGAAAGTCAAAGGGAACACATTAATGACCTTTGTTGATGGACAATCAGCTTGGGCTAAGGGAGATGCATAAAGTTGAAACGACTATTGATACTAGAAGACGGAACCGTTTTTGAAGGAAAAGCCTTTGGTGCACAGGTCAACGTTGTTGGAGAGATTGTTTTTACAACAAGTATGACAGGCTACCAAGAAACGATCACTGACCAAAGTTTCAATGGTCAAATTATTACATTTACCTATCCGATGGTCGGAAACTATGGTGTCAATCGTGATGATTATGAATCAATTTCGCCTACTTGTAAAGGCGTGGTAGTGAAAGAACATGCGCGTTTAGCTTCAAACTGGCGGGCACAGATGACGCTGGACGAATTTCTAAAAAGAAAAGGCATACCAGGGATTTCAGGAATCGACACTCGTGCATTGACTAGAAAACTCCGTTCTGTTGGAACCATGAAAGCTGGGTTTATCGATATTGATGACGATTTGACGCATGAATTTGATCAATTAAAAGCTACAGTCTTGCCAAAAAATCAAGTAGCGCAAGTTTCGACAACCAAACCTTATCCAAGTCCTGGAATCGGTAGAAATGTGATCGTTGTTGATTTTGGTTTGAAGCATAGTATTTTAAGAGAATTATCAAAACGACATTGCAACTTGACCGTGTTACCGTACAACACTGATGCGGAAACGATTTTAGAACTTTCACCAGATGGTGTGATGTTGACAAATGGCCCAGGGGACCCAAAAGATGTGCCAGAAGCGATTGAAATGATTCAAGCAATCCAAGGAAAAGTCCCGATTTTCGGTATTTGCCTAGGGCATCAACTATTCGCTTTAGCTAATGGAGCAGATACCTATAAAATGAAGTTTGGTCATCGGGGCTTAAATCATCCGGTTCGAGAAATAGCAACTGGGAGAATCGATTTTACCTCACAAAATCATGGCTATGCAGTTGATGCTGCAACAGTTGATCCTGAGAAGTTGATGGTTACTCATGTAGAAGTGAATGATGGCTCAGTAGAAGGGGTTAGACATCGTCAATACCCGGCCTTTACTGTTCAATACCACCCAGATGCAGCACCAGGTCCACACGATGGTCTACATTTGTTTGACGAATTTATGGAATTAATGGATGCATGGAAGGAGCAGGACTAATGCCAAAAAGATCAGATATCAAGAAAATCATGGTAATCGGTTCTGGACCGATCATTATTGGCCAAGCTGCAGAATTTGATTATGCTGGCACACAAGCCTGTCTTGCTTTAAGAGAAGAAGGATACGAAGTCGTTTTGGTTAATTCAAACCCGGCAACGATCATGACAGATAAAGAAATTGCCGATCAAGTGTATATTGAACCGATCACACTAGAATTTGTCTCTCGTATTATACGAAAAGAACGGCCAGATGCATTACTACCTACTTTAGGCGGTCAAACGGGGTTAAATATGGCGATGGAACTTGCCGAATCCGGTATTTTGGCTGAACTGAATGTAGAATTACTAGGAACCAAATTAAATGCGATCGACCAAGCTGAAGATCGTGATTTGTTTAAACAATTAATGGAAGAGTTGGATCAACCGATTCCTGAAAGTGAAATCATCAATACCGTAGAGCAAGCAGTGGACTTTGCCAATACGATCGGTTATCCAATCATTGTACGTCCTGCGTTTACTTTAGGTGGAACGGGCGGAGGAATGTGTGATAATGAAGAGAAATTACGGCTTATTGCTGAAAATGGGCTGAAATTATCGCCTGTAACACAATGCTTGATTGAAAAGAGTATTGCTGGTTTTAAAGAAATCGAGTATGAAGTGATGCGAGATTCTGCTGATAATGCGATCGTCGTTTGTAATATGGAAAACTTCGATCCGGTCGGGATCCATACAGGAGATTCGATTGTATTTGCACCAAGTCAAACATTATCTGATCATGAATATCAAATGCTGCGTGATGCGTCCCTTAAAATCATTAGAGCGCTAAAAATAGAAGGGGGCTGTAATGTTCAGCTAGCATTAGACCCGCACAGTTTTAATTATTACGTGATCGAAGTTAACCCAAGAGTTTCTAGATCGTCCGCCCTAGCCAGTAAAGCAACAGGCTACCCGATTGCTAAATTAGCAGCAAAAATTGCTGTAGGATTAACCTTGGATGAAATGAAAAATCCAGTTACAGGAACAACCTATGCAGAATTTGAGCCAGCATTGGATTACGTAGTGGCAAAAATTCCTCGCTGGCCTTTCGATAAATTTGAAAAAGGGGAACGTCGTTTAGGTACTCAAATGAAAGCGACAGGTGAGGTTATGGCCATCGGTCGTAACATCGAAGAATCATTATTAAAAGCTGTTCGTTCACTAGAAATCGGTGCTTATCATAATGAATTAAAAGAAATAAAAGAAGTCAGCGATGAACTTTTGACAGAAAAAATCGTAAAAGCGCAAGATGACCGCTTATTTTATCTATCAGAAGCTATCAGACGAGGATTTACAATCGAAGAGTTGGCTATGTTAACTAAAATCGATTTGTTCTTCCTTGATAAATTACTTCATATCGTTGAGCTAGAGACAGCATTAGAAAGTAATTTCAAAGATAGCGAAACATTAAAAGAAGCAAAACAAAATGGGTTTACTGATCGAAAAATTGCTGATTTATGGCAAATAAGTGAACAAGAAGTTTCTGACTATCGTCATGAGCAAAAGATATTGCCAGTTTATAAAATGGTCGACACTTGCGCGGCTGAGTTTGAATCTCAAACTCCTTATTTTTACAGTACGTATGAATTCGAAAATGAAAGCATCCGTTCTGAAAAACCGTCTGTTTTGGTTTTAGGATCTGGTCCAATCAGAATCGGACAAGGAGTAGAATTCGATTATGCAACCGTTCATTCAGTAAAAGCAATCCAAGCAGCAGGGTATGAAGCAATCATTATGAATAGTAATCCTGAAACAGTTTCAACAGACTTCTCGATTTCGGATAAATTATATTTTGAGCCATTAACGCTTGAAGACGTGATGAATGTAATTGAGTTAGAGCAACCAACAGGCGTAATCGTTCAGTTTGGTGGTCAAACAGCAATCAACCTTGCAGAACCACTAGTTAAGCAAGGTGTAAAAATCTTAGGAACATCGATCGAAGATTTAGACAGAGCAGAAAATCGTGACTTATTTGAGCAAGCACTACAAGCGTTGGATATTCCACAACCACCTGGCGATACCGCTACGAGTGCTGAAGAAGCTGTGGCTGTTGCCAATAAAATCGGTTATCCAGTTTTAGTTCGACCAAGCTACGTTCTTGGTGGACGAGCAATGGAAATTGTTGAAAACCAAAAAGACTTGGAAGATTATATGCGAAATGCAGTAAAAGCTTCACCAGAGCATCCTGTCTTAGTTGACAGCTATTTATTGGGTAAAGAATGTGAAGTAGATGCGATTTGCGACGGTCAAACGGTCTTGATTCCTGGTATTATGGAACATATCGAACGTGCTGGCGTTCATTCCGGTGATTCAATGGCGGTGTACCCGCCACAAACTTTGTCGAATGACATTCAACAAACGATTGCCGATTATACAAAAAAATTAGCAATCGGATTGAACTGTATTGGTATGATGAATATCCAATTCGTGATCCATGAGGAAAAAGTCTATGTGATCGAGGTTAATCCACGTGCTAGTCGAACAGTACCATTTTTAAGCAAAATCACAGGAATTCCGATGGCTCAAGTCGCAACAAAAGCAATTCTTGGTGAAAAACTAACCGATCTAGGCTATCAAGATGGTTTATATCCTGAAAGTCAGCAAGTCCATATCAAAGCACCCGTATTTTCTTTCACTAAACTCCAAAAGGTCGATACTTATTTAGGGCCTGAAATGAAATCAACGGGTGAAGTAATGGGTTCTGATTATAGTCTAGAAAAAGCCTTATATAAAGCGTTTGAAGCATCAGGGTTACATTTGCCAAGTTTTGGTGCAGTCTTGTTTACCATAGCTGATGAAACAAAAGAAGAGGCGTTGGCATTAGCAAAACGATTTAATGAAATTGGCTATAGCTTGATCGCAACAAAAGGCACGGCTGAATTTTTAGCAGAAAATGGCTTATTAGTTAAAACCGTTCTTAAAATCAATCAAGGTGGCGAAACGGTTCTTGATTTGATTCGTAGCGGGGAAGCCCAAGTTGTGGTAAATACGATGGATAAGAATCGTTCTGATTTAAATCAAGATGGATTTTTGATCAGACGTGAAGCAGTAGAACACGGTGTCCCATTGTTCACTTCTCTGGATACGGCAGAAGCCATCTTAAAAGTGTTGGAATCACGGTCATTTTCAACAGAGTCTATCTAAATTTAAAAGCCGAGAGACCTTCTCGGCTTTTATTACAATAAAGTCTTGAGAAGGAGTAGCATACATGAAACAGGAAATAATGACGATCGTTTCTCAAAAAAAATTAGCACCAAGAATTTTTCAAATGACACTGACAGGTAAATTAGTTGATGAAATGGAAAAACCTGGGCAGTTTATTCATATAAAAGTACCTCGAGCAGATCTGCTTTTAAGAAGGCCAATCAGTATCAATCAAATTAACAAAGAGGCACAGACTTGTACAATTATTTATCGTATAGAGGGAGACGGCACGAAAGTTTTTTCTGAACTCAAAGCTGGGGACTTATTGGATGTGATGGGACCTTTAGGAAATGGTTTTGATGTTGATTGTCTGACAGCTGGTCAAAAAGCTTATGTAATCGGGGGCGGTATCGGAATTCCGCCTATGTATGAACTGTCAAAGCAATTGAAGCAAAAAGGGATCGAAGTCGTACATTTTCTCGGGTTTGCCTCTAAAGAAGTCGCTTATTTCCAAGAAGAATTTATGGCCTTAGGAGATACACGTTTTGCGACAGACGATGGTTCTTTTGGTGTTGAAGGAAATGTGGGAAACCTTTTAGTATCTGCTATAGAAAAAGAACGACCTGATGCAGTTTATGCTTGTGGTGCTAATGGTATGTTAAAAATGATCGCACACGTTTTTTCTGATAACCCTAATGTGTTTCTTTCATTAGAACAACGAATGGCTTGCGGTATGGGCGCTTGTTACGCCTGCGTCTGCCATGTGCCGGATGATGAAAGTGGCACTTCGAGTGTAAAAGTTTGTGATGAAGGGCCGATTTTTAGAGCCAGTGAGGTGGTTTTATGATGAAGAATCCGTTAGCAATCAGTATTCCTGGGTTAGAATTAAAGAATCCCATCATTCCTGCTAGTGGCTGTTTTGGTTTTGGTGAAGAATATGCGAAGTATTATGATTTGGGCAAACTTGGCTCGATCATGATCAAAGCCACAACACCGCAAGCACGTTTTGGCAATGCAACACCTAGGGTAGCAGAAACACCGAGCGGTATGTTAAATGCGATTGGCCTACAAAACCCCGGTTTGGACGTTGTCATGAATACAAAACTTCCAGCTTTGGAAGCGTACGATGTACCAATCATTGCCAATGTTGCCGGGGCCTGTGAAGAAGACTATGTTGAGGTTTGCAGCAAAATTGGTGATGCTCCTAATGTAACAGCAATCGAGTTAAATATCTCATGTCCTAATGTAAAACATGGTGGAATTGCGTTTGGGACAGATCCAGATGTGGCATTTCAACTAACACAAGCTGTAAAAAAAGTGGCAAAAGTCCCAATTTACGTGAAACTTTCGCCAAACGTTACAGATATTGTTCCAGTTGCCCAAGCGATTGAAGCTGGCGGTGCGGATGGCTTCTCTATGATCAACACACTTTTAGGGATGCGAATCGATTTAAAAACACGTCGTCCGATTTTGGCCAATCAAACAGGAGGACTATCAGGACCTGCAATCAAACCTGTTGCGATTCGATTGATCAATCAGGTGTCACAAATCTCTAATTTACCGATCATCGGTATGGGTGGTGTTCAGACTGTGGATGATGTACTAGAAATGTTTATGGCTGGAGCAAGCGCAGTAGCTGTTGGAACAGCTAACTTTACTGATCCGTATATTTGTCCAAAACTAATCGAGGCATTGCCTAGCAGAATGGCAGATCTTGGGATCGAATCTTTGGAGCAACTAATAAAAGAAGTTAGGGAGGAAAAAAATAAATGAGTCAACGACCGATCATCGCACTAGATTTTCCTTCAAAAACAGAAGTAACAAATTTTTTACAGTTATTCCCTGCGGAAGAGTCATTATTTGTTAAAGTTGGGATGGAGTTGTTTTATCAAGAAGGACCAGCAATTGTTCGTTGGTTAAAATCATTGGGTCATTCTGTTTTTCTAGATTTAAAATTGCATGACATTCCTAATACTGTAGAAAAATCAATGATTGGCCTAGCTAAACTGGGTGTTGACATGACGAACGTTCATGCAGCGGGCGGTATTAAAATGATGAAAGCTGCAAAAGTAGGACTAGAAAAAGGAACTTTGACAGGCGCTAAAGTTCCAATCTTAATTGCTGTAACCCAACTTACCTCAACAAGTGAACAAGACATGCAAGAAGAGCAATTAATTGATGTTTCATTAAATGAGAGTGTGATCCATTACGCCAAATGTACTGAACAAGCTGGTTTAGATGGTGTGGTTTGTTCAGCACTTGAAGCCCAAGCAATCCATCAAGCGACAAGTGAGTCGTTCATCTGCTTAACACCAGGAATTCGTCCAAGCGGGAGCGACGTAGGCGATCAACAACGTGTAGTAACACCAACCGATGCAAGAAAAATCGGTTCGACCTATATTGTCGTTGGGCGACCAATAACACAAGCTGAGGAGCCATACAAAGCGTACCAACAAATTAAAAATGAATGGAATGGAGAAACCAAATGACAGAATTAGCTAAAACGATTGCGAAAGATTTATTAGAAATCGAAGCGGTATTCTTAAGCCCGAACGAACCCTTTACTTGGGCCAGTGGAATCAAAAGCCCAATCTATTGTGATAACCGTATTACCATGAGTTATCCAGTTGTTCGTAAAGAAATCGCCAAAGGATTAGCAGAAAAAATCAGAGCAACTTATCCTGATGTTCAAGTCATTGCAGGAACAGCAACTGCTGGGATTCCTCATGCGGCGTGGGTTGCAGATATTTTAGACTTACCAATGGTCTATATCCGCAGTAAAGCCAAAGAACATGGGAAAGGCAACCAAATTGAAGGTCGGATTTTTAAAGGACAAAAAATGGTTGTGATCGAAGATTTGATTTCAACAGGCGGAAGCGTTTTAGAAGCAGCTGAGGCCGCAAAACGCGAAGGGGCAGATGTTTTAGGTGTTGCAGCGATCTTCACTTATGAGTTACCCAAAGGAAAACAAAAATTTGAAGAACAAAACATGGATTTAATTACGTTAACAAACTATTCAACATTGATTGATGCGGCATTAGAATCCAATTATATTGAAGAAAAAGATGTTGTGCTATTAAAAGATTGGAAAAAAGATCCTGAAAATTGGCTAAATAAGTAGTATCACGCATGAAAGTATAATTTTTGATCAGTTAGTCAAAGGTTATACTTTTTTTCTTGATTCAATGAATTCTTCCTAAATATGCTATAATTTAAAAAAAATGTATGGAGTCGTTTTTGAAAATTGACTGTTAATCCTAAATAAGATACAGTTATTTTATTCAAGTAACAAAATTAGAAGGTGGGGTTTGATGAAAAATATTCGGAATATGGATGTAGAATGGGGATACGAAGGAGAGCTCGGACCCGAGCATTGGCATACCCTGTGTGATTGGTTTTCAACTGGTGCAAAGTATCCTTACCAATCACCAATTAATTTATCAAAAAACTTAGTCAATGGTGTATCAACAAGTAGAGCGATTGATTTTTGTTATAAATCAGAAGAGTTTACAGAAAAAGAATTTAAAAATACATTTCATTTTGTTCCACCAAATACAGAAAGCTATATCATTTTTGAAGATGAAAAATACTATTTGACTGATATTCATTTTCATACGCCAAGTGAACATACCTTTGATGGCGAACACGCACCATTGGAATTTCATTTAGTTCATATGAATAATTCTGGTGATAACTTAGTTGTTGGTTGCTTATTTACAATTACAACAGAAGAAAATAAATTTTCAAAAAATAAAACAACGCTGAAATGGAAATCAGAAACCCATCAACAATGGTTTGATCCTTCAATTTTTTTACCTGAACAAAAATCACATTTTCATTATTTAGGTTCGTTGACAACACCACCGACCAAAGGACCGGTCCATTGGTTTGTATTTGATACGATTCAAAAAATGGATCAAGAGTTCTTTGAACGAATTGATGAAGGGATGTTACCGTTCAATAATCGCCCTACCCAAGCGTTAAACGGACGAAAAATCTATTTTTCCGAATAAGATGGAGGTCACCTATGAATATTCAACAGATGAAATATGTTGTAGCAGTTGCTAATAACGGCAGCTTTCGAGAAGCAGCGAAAAAGCTCTTTATCACGCAGCCAAGTCTTTCTAATGGGATTCGGGAATTAGAGGAAGAGATCGGGGTGACGTTGTTTATTCGTACGAACAAAGGGGCTTCTTTGACGGAAGAGGGACTGACATTCTTAGAACATGCAGAAAAAATATTGACTCAGATGGAAATGATTGAAAATCGTTATCAGGAAGTAACTAAAAGCGAACGTTTTTCAATTTCCTCTCAACACTATGATTTTTTAGGCGAAGTAATGGGCAGAGTGATTCAGCAATTCAAAGATCAGTACAAAAATTTCCGTGTTTTTGAGACAACAACACTAAAAGTCATTGAAGATGTGAAAAGCTATCATAGTGAGCTTGGGATTATTTATTTGAATAGCCAAAACCAATCTGGGATTGAGCGATATTTAGAGCAAGCCAATTTAACGTATGATGTGATGGGGAGCTTTAAAACGCACATTTTCCTTGGAAAAAACCATCCCTTAGCCCAGCAAAAAGAAATCCAACTGGAGCAACTATGCTGCTATCCTCAAGTGCGATTTACCCAAGAAGGCAGCAATTTCGCTTATTTTTCAGAGGATTTAATTGAAAATCAGGAGCAAGAAACAGTGATTTATACGAATGATCGTGGAACATTGATGAATTTGCTGGTTGAGACCGACGCTTATGCCTCTGGTTCTGGTGTGGTAACGGGTTTTACTAAAAAGGAAATACGCTTGGTTCCATTAGCAGAAAGTACCAATAATAAAATCTGTGTTCTTTACCAAAAAAATAAAACAATCAGCACAATTGGTCAGTATTTTATAAAAGAATTGAAACAATTATTTTGAAGTGAGTCAGGACTAACTATTTTTTATCGGATTATACTGCTATCTAACAAAATAGAAAAAAATGTAAAAGAGCATCTTGATTTATAGGGTGTTCTTTTTTGTTATAAATACCATCTATTAAGTCGTTTTTAATTATGGTGGAATTAAAAAAAGAAGGAGTTGTTTTTTTATGAGAAAATTTTCAATAGGAATGATGGAAAGAAGAGAGAATAAAATTGTTATGGATCCAGGTCATCGGTAGGTCATTTGAAAAATCTGTGGGAAAAAGTGTACTGCAGCTTACTGATATGAAATCTGCCGTTTCAGGTGCCATATTTACTAGAAGACTATTTTGTAGATAAAAATCAAAAGTTAAGAATTTTAGCCAAATATCTGGATTTCATATAGAACGAAGAATGGAGTGAATAGATGAGGAAGTTATCAATTTCAACAATAGAAAAAAAGCGGAATAATATAATGTTAGATGATATTATCGGTACACCATTTGAGCGGACACCTGACGATGAGCTAATGGGATGCTCAATTAACATTCCCAATCCGGTAACCGCAACAACTATACTTACAGTCGTTACTATTACAATGATCAAGCGTTGTAAATAATGCTCAGCTAGATTATAGCACCAAACAATCAGTTCTTTGAACAGCTGATTGTTTGGTGCTAATTTTTTATTCGTGATCATTTATCACGTAATCATGCAGGAGTTGGGAAACTTTTTCCATTTCGACCTGTGTACCAATTGAAACGCGGAGATAATTATTCAATCGCTCAATTTTTGGAAAGTAGCGAACAAATACGTCTTTTGTTTCTAAATAGTGATAAAGCTCGTTCATATTTAAATTCGGATGAGTTAGCAGCACAAAGTTTGTTTTTGAAACTAGGGTAGAAAAGCCAAAATTTGTTATGTTTTTAGAAAACCAGTCTCTAGTTGTACAAATTTTCTGTGTTATTTCCTTATAATATGCTGAATCTTCAACAGCTGCTACAGCTAATTTTTCAGCTAACATATCAACTGAATAAGGATTAAAGGATGATTTTATACTTTCCGCAATTTGTATATAGTCAGGGTTGCCAATGGCATAACCTACCCGTAATCCTGCTAAAGAACTTGATTTTGAGAATGTTTGGATAATGATCAGATTAGGGTAACTATCTAGAAGCGTGACAGCAGAGCACCTAGCAAAATCAATATAGGCTTCATCAATGATGACAATCACTTCTGGATTTTCTTTTAATAGATACTCGATTTCAGAAAGTGGTTTAAATAAACCTGTAGGTGCATTAGGATTTGCGATGATGATTCCGCCATTTAACTGTTTATAATCATCAATAACTATTTCAAACTGATCATTTAACGGTAACTCTTTAAATGGAACTTGAAATAAATCAGCCCAAACTTTATAAAAACCATAAGTGATATCTGGAAATAAGAGCGGATCAGAGCTGTTAAAAAAGGCAAGAAAACAAAAAGCCAAGACCTCATCAGAACCGTTACCAATCAAAAAGTGTTCTGGAGATAATTGATGTTTGGCTCCTAAAGCGTTTTTCAAAGCAAGATTATCAATGGAGCTATACCGTTTTAATTGTTCCACATCGAAGTCTTTCAACGTATCAGCAACTTTTGGAGCAGGGGGATAAGGATTTTCATTTGTGTTCAATTTGATCATAGCTGGATAATTTGGCTGTTCTCCTGGGACATAAGGTGTGATTTTTCTAAGACCTTTCATTTTGGTTCGCTCCCTTCATTTCTTTTAACTATAAAGAAGCATGAACGCTTTCGCAAGAGGAAAATGTGTATTTGGAAAGAAAAAACGAATTTTTGAAATAGAAATTTCATTTTAAGCGGAACTATGCTATGATAATTCCATTAAGAAAAATACAATGATACTGCTAGTGTTTCGATAATAATCGATTTTGCAGTTAGTAGATGAGCAAATAAGAGGAGATGGTTTGATGGATTTAACGAAACGCTTTAATAAACAAGTAGATAAAATTGCTGTTTCATTGATTCGCCAATTTGATGAACAAGTAACAAATATCGACGGCATTATAAAATTGACATTAGGAGAGCCGGATTTTAACACACCAGAACATGTAAAAACGGCTGCCCATGAGGCGATCGACCAAAATTTTTCTCATTATTCTGGTATGTCGGGATTAGCAGATGTTCGTGAAGCAGCTACTTTTTTTATGAAAGAAAAATATGGTGTCAATTATCAACCAACCTCTGAAGTTTTAGTGACTGTAGGTGCTACTGAGGCAATTTCAGCAAGTCTCTTATCTATTTTAGAACCAGGCGATAAGGTTTTGATGCCTGCACCGATCTATCCAGGGTATGAACCAGTGATTACGTTGGCTCAAGCAGAACCCGTTTATATTGACACGACTTCAAACCATTTCGTATTAACGCCTGAGATGATTGAAGCGGCAATGGTAGAACATGGTGAGCAAGTCAAAGCCATTATCCTAAATTACCCAAGTAATCCTACAGGTGTGACGTATAACCGTGAAGAAGTCAAAGCGATTGCAACTGTCTTAAAAAACTATCCGATTTTTGTAATAAGTGATGAAATCTATAGTGAATTGACATACGAAGATCAACATGTCTCTATTGCAGAATTTATTCCAGAACAAACAATTCTGATCAATGGATTATCAAAATCTCATGCAATGACTGGGTGGCGAATCGGTTTTATCTTTGGTCCTGAAAATTTAATAGCAGAAATCATCAAAGTGCATCAATATTTAGTAACAGCCGCTTCTACAATTTCACAGAAAGCCGCAGTTAGAGCTTTAGTAGAAGGGATGAATGATGCAGCCGCAATGAAAGAAGAATATCGTGAGCGTCGAGATTTTGTTTATGAACAAATGACTTCTTTGGGATTTGAAGTGGCTAGACCGAATGGAGCCTTTTATATTTTTGCTAAAATTCCGACAGGCTATGAACAAGATTCAATGAAATTCTGTGTGGATCTAGCTCAGCAACAAGCAATTGCGATCATTCCAGGTGTGGCGTTTGGTCAAGAAGCTGAAGGCTACGTCCGAATTAGTTATGCGGCAGATTTGGCTACCTTAAAAGAAGCAATGAAACGAATTGGTCAATATATTGAGATGAAAAAAGGTCGAGACAAAAGCGTTTAGCTCCGAGAAATAAGGAGGAATTCACGAAAATTGTTCTTCAAATTTTTGTGAATTTCGGCTTATTTCCGAAGGAGCTGCTTTTTTTTCGCCGTTTATTTGGGATTAACAAGATGCTGTTAATCTGAAAAGACTTTTGTCCAAGACCCTTTTTTACTCTCAACAGAACCTTTACATTCCTTTACTCATTATTTACAAAACGTTGAAACAGAATTAACAGAGCGCTGTTAAACTAAGCTTGTAACTAATTGAAAAGGACGTGTAAAGATGAAGAAACGTTTAGTAGCAGCAATGATGTTAAGTGTAGGACTTTTGATCGCAGGGTGCGGTAATCAAGGAGCTGCAACTAGTGACAGTAGTAATAAATCTAAAGATAGTAGCACTAATAGTAATCAACCAGTTAAAATCGTTGCCGTAGGTTCGACGGCATTACAACCATTAGTCGATGCAGCGAAAGATCAATTTATTTCAGAAAATCCCAATTATACAATCTCTGTTCAAGGTGGAGGAAGCGGAACAGGACTTTCTCAAGTATCTGACGGTGCTGTAACCATTGGGAATTCTGATGTATTTGCCGAAGAAAAATCTGGTGTCGATGCGTCGAAACTAGTTGACCATCGTGTAGCGGTTGTAGGTATGGGACCAGTTGTAAATAAAGAAGTTGGGGTCAAAAATATCAGCAAGCAAGAGTTGATCGACATTTTTACTGGGAAAATAAAAAACTGGAAAGAGCTAGGCGGTAAGGATCAAGAGATTGCTGTGATCAATCGTCCAAGTGGCAGCGGTACACGCGCAACCTTCGAAAAATGGGGACTGGATGGGGCAACAGCTGTCCAATCACAGGAACAGGACTCATCAGGAACCGTACGTCAAATCGTTGCACAAACACCTGGAGCAATCAGCTATCTTGCGTTTTCATACATGGATGATTCAACGTTAGCCTTAAGTATTGATGATGTAAAACCAACAGAAGAGAATGTTGCAGACAATTCTTGGAAAATTTGGTCTTACGAGCATATGTATACTAAAGGTCAACCAGATGATGATGTAAAAGCATTCTTAGACTTCATGTTGACAGATGATGTTCAAGAAGGAGTAGTCAAAGAGTTAGGCTACTTACCAATAACTTCAATGAAAGTCGAACGAGACGTATCTGGAAGCATTACTAAAAAATAAATTCTTCCCCCTAAAAGAATCAAAAAGAGGCTTGACGTAAATAACGTCGGCCTCTTTTTGATTTGTCATTTTATTGGAAGTCTTACTGTAAAGGTTGAGCCTAAGCCTAAATGGCTATCGATCATAACGGTTCCACCTAATAGTTCGGTATAATTGTGGACAATTGATAATCCTAGACCAGTACCACCAGAATGACGACTTCTAGCTTTATCAACACGATAGAAACGTTCAAAAATACGTTCTTGATCTTCTAAACTAATCCCAATACCGCTATCATTTACTATAAAATAGAACATATCAGTAAAACCAAAATCAATCGTAATCGTCCCGTCAATTTGAGAATATTGAATAGCATTTTCGATCAAATTTTTAACGATGGGGTAGAAAAGTTCATATTTTGTAACATAGGTTATGGTTTCATCGCCAAGGATTTCGATTGTTAAATGTTTATCTTTGATCGTTTTACGATAAGAACGCAAAATTTCTTGAACAAAGGGATGCAAAGAAACTTCTTGATCATTATAAGAAATATTTTTTCCGTCCCGTGAAAGTTGCAAAATTTCTTGGATAAGTTGCTGTAGGCGTAAAGCGTCTTTTTGCATGATTTCCAAAAATTGGGTCAACGTTTCTGGATCTTCTTTGGCTCCATCTAATAAAGTTTCGGTAAATCCTAATAGAGAAGTCACAGGAGTTTTCAATTCATGGGAAACATTGCTAACAAAATCTTTTTGCATTTTTTCTAATTGTCTCACTCGAGTTAAATCATACGCAATACCTAAAACTTGGTAATCATTGCCATCTTCCTCTATAAAGCGTAAAGACATATCTAAAATGGTTTCATTTAATGATTCAGTCAGCTTGATTTCTTGATGAACAGAGCTTTTTTCTGTAATGACTTGATGAATCAAGTGGATCAATGCAGGCTCCTTGATGACATCGAAGTAATTTTTACCAACATCACTGTTCTCAATCATCAAAATATCGATCATTTTAGGATTGATCAGTTGTAGTTTTCCATCAACATCAATAATAAAGACACCGATCATCAATTCATCGAGTAACGCATGAAACTGTTCATCTGTGGATGTATAAGCTAAATAAGTTTGACTCATTTGTTGGCTTAGCAAGTTGACCGTTTGATACAATTCATTCCATTCAGGTGAATCTTGAATAATGGACCGAGCTTCATCGGGGTACTTGACGATTTTTTTCAGTACCGGTAAGACTGTGACCAGTGGTTCATTTTTCTGATGAAGTAGTAAAAAAACAAAAGCGGTAATAATCAAAAACAATAAACCGAAAGTGAATAAAATATAGCGTCGAAATGATTGAATACTATTAGAAAATTGCGCTGTTTCTTCAGACATGCGAATAATCCCGATTCGTTCACCATTTTTATCAACTGGCAATGCGAGATAAAGCAACTCTTGTTTTAACGTAATGCTTTTTCTTAATGCCGAACCAAAATCAGCACCAGATAAAACGGCTTTTATCTCCGGTCGATCACTTCTTGATTCATGAAGTGCAGGATCGATACTGTCATAAAAAATATCTCCTTTAGCAGTCATCAACGTCAAGCGTTCATTTTTATCTGTTGAATAGTGTTCAATCAATTTTTCTTCCTGCTCAGAGAAGTGTTCTGTTAAAAATAAATTAGGGGAGAGTTGATCGAGAATCAAGGTTCCTTTTTTTTGTAAATATTCTTCTTGCTGAGATAATAATTCCTTTTTAAAAAAATAGTTTGTCAAAAAGATACTGCCGACAAACAACATGATCATCACAATACCGACTAGCCAATACTCGATTCGTTGGCGTTTTTTCATTTTTTAGGCTCCTGGAATCGATAACCAAATCCTCTGACTGTAACCAAGTATGCTGGTCTTTTAGGGTCGATCTCGATTTTATCTCTTAAATGGCTAATATGAACATCTACGATACGGCTCTGACCAGCAAAGTCATAGTTCCAAATTCGATCTAATAAAGTATCACGATCGATCACACGGTCTTTGCGCTTGATAAAGTAAACGAGTAACTCAAATTCTTTTGGTGTTAGCTCGATTTTTTTGCTTCGAACGGTCACCTCATAATTTTGTTCGTCTACATGAATATCGCCTAATACTAAAGGCGCTTTAACTGTTTCATTGAACTCTTCTGTTTTGTTTGAGACTGGTTTTAAGCGGCGAAAGATAGCTTTCATCCTGGCTAGTACTTCTCTAGGACTAAAGGGTTTTGTTAAATAGTCATCTGCTCCGATTTCTAAGCCGATGATTTTATCAACTTGATCATCTTTTGCAGTCAATATTAAGATGGGGGTGTCGATTTTTTCGCGGCGCAAGGACTTTGTAATTTCTAAACCATCCATATTTGGCAACATCACATCTAAAATAATAAAATCAAATTGATTGGTTAACGCTAATTCATAACCGACGGCACCATCAACAGCGGACATCACTTCATAGCCGTCTTTTTCTAAATTAAAAGTCAATAATGTTACAATCGACGGTTCATCATCGACAACGAGTACTTTTTTCATCTATTTGGCTCCTTATAATACGAAATAAACACAAGATTATTTTATCATAGATTTGCAGGTATCAAAAACTTTATGGAATGTTTCTAAAACTACTTTCAAAGCAAAAGAAATGGTATAATAATAAAGATTGAAATGAGGGAAGCGAATGATTGGGATTAGTGCGTGTCTTGGTGGTATTTGTTGTCGTTATGATGGGCAAGCAAAAGAGATTGTGGCCTTAAAAAAGTTAGTAGAAGATCAAAAAGCAATCCTTGTTTGTCCTGAAGTATTAGGTGGATTGCCAATTCCTAGAGAACCAGCTGAAATCATAGGTGGAGACGGTTTCGATGTTTGGAATGGTCAAGCGAAAGTTCTTACAAACACGGGAGCAGATGTGACTGACCTATTTAAACACGGGGCAATCATGGCCTATCAAAAACTAATTGAAAAAGAAGTTACAACGATCATTTTAAAAGAAAATAGTCCTTCCTGTGGAGGAAAAAGTATTTATGATGGTACATTTTCTGGAAATCATCGAAGTGGACCTGGCGTTGCAACGTCTTATTTTATTTCAAAAGGACTTGAGGTTATTTCAGAAAATGACTGGCAAACAGTGCTTGATCGTGAGGAAAGAAAATGTCAGAAAACGAAGTATTAAAGATTTTCGATGAAAACTATCGACAAATTGGCACGGAAACAAGGCAACGAATCCACTTATACGGTCTTTGGCATGAAACATTTCATTGTTGGTTTTATACAATAACAGATAATGAGCTTACGGTTTATTTTCAAAAACGTTCATCGACAAAGAAAGACTTCCCTAACCAACTGGATATCACAGCTGCTGGACATTTATTAGCACAAGAGACGGTCATCGATGGTTTTAGAGAAGTCAAAGAAGAATTAGGAATAGATGTTCCCATTGAAAAAGCCCATTTTCTTGGAGTATTTCCTGTGAAAATCAATTTAGGGCATTTTATTGATAATGAATTTACTAATGTCTATTTGATTGAACAAGAAATTTCTTTAGGAGAATTTCAATTACAAGAAGAAGAAGTGGAAAGTTTGTTTTCTGTCCCTTTGAAGATGTTAAAGAAATTACTCAATGATCCTAGTGCTAAAGCAACTTTAACAGGTTATCATCAAAAAAATAATCAACAAGAAGTGATTGAAGAATGTTTTTCTAAAAAGGACTTTTGTGCCAACGCGCAAAGTTATTATGATCGATTAATAGAATCTTTTGAAAAAATCCTGGAAAATCAAATAAGAACTATTGACTAATCACTCTGAAATCGGTAACCTAAAAGGGATTGAAGATAGGAGTAATGACTATGGAAATTGAAAAAACCAATCGAATGAACGCGTTGTTTGAATTTTACTCCACTTTGTTGACAGAAAAACAAATGAATTATATGGAGATGTACTATGCCGATGATTTTTCATTAGGGGAAATTGCTGAAGAATATGAGATCAGCCGTCAAGCAGTGTACGATAATATTAAACGAACGGAAAAAATTTTAGAAGAATATGAAAGAAAACTTCATCTTTTTTCTGATTACGTGGTACGTGGTGAATTGCTGGACACATTAAAAAACTACGTGAAAGAAACCTATCCGAAAGATACAACGATCGCCCATTATATAGAACAAATACAAGAAGTAGAGGAATGAGATTATGGCTTTTGAAAGTTTAACAGACCGCCTGCAACAGGCAATGAGCAAATTACGTCGTAAAGGAAAAGTATCTGAAGCTGACGTAAAAGAAATGATGAGAGAAATTCGTTTGGCTTTGTTGGAAGCCGATGTAAATTTAAAAGTAGTTAAAGATTTCACGAAACGTGTACGTGAACGCGCAGTTGGAGTAGAAGTTTTAGAAAGTTTATCACCAGCACAACAAATCGTCAAAATCGTGGATGAAGAATTAACAGCGACATTAGGGACAGAAACAGTTGGCTTAAACAAATCAGAGCGGATCCCAACAGTGATCATGATGGTTGGCTTGCAAGGAGCTGGTAAAACGACTTTTGGCGGTAAACTAGCCAATCACTTAATCAAAACTGAAAATGCGCGTCCTTTAATGATTGCGGCCGATGTCTATCGTCCAGCAGCAATCGATCAATTGAAAGTACTTGGTCAACAATTAGATGTTCCAGTTTTCGACATGGGAACAGACACAAGCCCGGTTGAAATTGTACGTCAAGGGATGGCGTTAGCCAAAGAAAAGAAAAATGATTATGTTTTGATTGATACGGCAGGTCGTTTGCATATTGACGAAACATTGATGGACGAATTAAAACAAATCAAAGAAATTGCCCAACCAGATGATATCTTGCTTGTTGTTGATGCAATGACTGGGCAAGATGCAGTGAATGTTGCAGATAGCTTCAATCAACAATTAGGCATCACAGGTGTTGTCATCACAAAACTTGATGGAGACACACGTGGTGGTGCAGCACTATCAATCCGTTCGGTTACCGGTGCGCCAATCAAATTTATCGGTTCTGGTGAAAAACTGACTGATTTAGAAATTTTCCATCCAGATCGGATGTCTAGCCGTATTTTAGGTATGGGTGATATGTTAACACTGATCGAAAAAGCCCAACAAGATTATGATGAGAAAAAAGCTGAAGAACTTGCTGTAAAAATGAAGGAAAACAGCTTTGACTTCAATGATTTTATTGAACAATTAGATCAAGTGATGGGCATGGGACCAATCGAGGATCTATTGAAGATGATCCCTGGTATGAATAATATGCCTGGTTTAGAAAATGTTAAAGTCGATCCAAAAGATGTTGCTCGTAAAAAAGCCATGGTGCTTTCAATGACACCAGCTGAGCGAGAAAATCCAGACTTGCTAAATCCAAGTCGCCGCCGTCGGATCGCTGCTGGTTCAGGTAATAACGTAGTTGAAGTGAATCGTATGATCAAACAATTTAAAGAATCTAAAAAAATGATGCAACAAATGTCCAAAGGAAATATGGATATTCCAGGTATGGATCAAATGCTTGGTGGAGGCATCAAAGGGAAACTAGGAAAAATGGCCATGAACCGTATGGTGAAGAAAAACAAGAAGAAGAAAAAGAAGAAAAAATAAATCATAAAAAAGCTGGCCAGACTCTATTGATTCTGACCAGCTTTTTAGGTTGTGACAAAACTATGAACTAATACTGCTATTACGATTTAGCTGTCGTTTTAGATTGATCCACTCATTGATTTCTTTTCTAAAAACAAGATAGCTACCAATCAAAGCCGTTAAAATACAATAAGTCAGTAAACTTGGAATAGGAGAACTAACTTCTTCGCCAAAATAGACCCCACTGCTAAAAACGAGAACCATCGGCACATAAAGTGTCATAGCGATAACGACCGGCACCTTTAGCTTATCAAATAGTAAATAGTTGCCTTTTTTCTCCAATGTAAGTTTTGGAAACAGAAATGAGCCAAAAATGAATAGCAAAACTGATATAGTCAGGGCTAAGATAATTGGAAGGGCTGAAATTGATTCTTTACTTACAGTGTAAACAAAAAATTTATTGGTAATATAGCGATCAATTGTTGCGTTGGTAAAATAGTACCATGCGTTTAGGACGCCAGTAATAAAGAATTCTAATGACGCACAGAATCCAAAGACTGTCAGCGGTCCTAAAATCATATTTCCTGTTACCAAGCCAATAAATGCAGAAAGGGAGAAATAAAGAATACAGGTTGTCCAACTAGCCAAAACATTTGCAGCTAAAGTCGGCAACCCAATATTGACATACTCAGTAGGAATACCTGTTGTAATAATCCCAACAAATACTATTTTTGCCAAAAGAACACTACTTAATAATGGGAGTGAAACAAGAGCAAACTTCGAGAAATAAATTCTACGTTTAGAAACACCTAAGGAAAATAAAAACTCATTGAAAGCTGTTTTTAGATCAGTGAAAAACATCAGAAAGCCAGCTGTTGCTAACACTGCAATCAGAAGAATTGGATTCTCATTGAAATAGGCGGAAAAGTAAGGTTGATCAGAAACCGAAATGAGTTTTCCGTGTTCATCGTAGGAAGTTGTCTGATAAAATAAACTTAAACCTTCTTTTTTATCTAATGCTTGTCGTTCACCAAGTGATAAGCCGCTATATCTAGGCGAATCATCTTCTGATAGTTGTTGCAAATCTTTGATGTACTCTTCAGAATCGAAATAGGCATTCATTTCATGCCAACGCTTGACGTCACTGACTCCGTTATAACCATAAAATAAGATAATACAAAGACTTGTAATAAGTAGAGCAAGTCCATAACGCTTTTTTAAAATAGTCATTAATTGTTTATTCATACCATTTCTCCTTGTAATGAGTTATTCATTTCCTCATGAGTAAGGTTCGCTTCAAAGACATCTTCCAAGGTTAAAGGTAGCTCCTCGAATAAAACAGGTTGCTCTGCTTGAATCAAGGCTTTTAATTCCTCAGTATAGTGTTCAAAGATCGCTGTAACAACACGCCCTTGAAAATGCAACAAACGGCTGTTTTCTTTAACTACTTGAGGAACCTTTTTTGTTTTGAAAACCATCTGGATTTTACGAGCATGTTCTCTCAATGTCTCTAGATGATAATCAAGCTGAATTTGATTACTCTTCAAAATAAGTGCACGATCAATGATACTTTCCAGCTCATTTAAATTATGAGAAGAAATGATGATCGATCGACTATTTTCGCTAACAGCATCTAAAAGAAGGCCTAAAACATTTTTTTTGACAATAAAATCCAAGCCATCAAGAGGTTCATCTAATAAAAGATACTCTGCATTAGAACAAATAGCCAAAATCATTTTGTAAAGTCCTTGCATACCTTTAGACATCGAACGATATTTTAAATTAGGATTCAGATTATTTTTCTTTGTTAAGGTCAAATACTTTTCTTTGTTAAAACTGGCATAAGCATTTTGGTAGAAAACAAGCAATTTATTTAAGGTGTAACCAGAGAGGAAATTGTATTGTTCATCAATATAAAAGATTTTTTGTTTGAGTAATTTATTTTTCTGAATATCTTCTTGATCAATCATAATTTTCCCAGTATCCAACTCATAGTGACCTGATAGTGTTCTGAAAAAAGTGGTTTTACCAGAACCATTTTGTCCGATCAAACCAGTAATTTCTCCTTGGTAAAATGTTAAGTTGATGTCTTTCAAAATAACCCGATGATCGATAGTTTTTTCTAGATTTTCTATTTTCATGTCTATTCTCCCTTCAAGTGTTGATAGCTTTCGTCCAACCATTGATTTATTTCCTTTTTAGAAACATTTAAATAATGGGCTTCAATAATGAGCTCATTCAGCTTTTTTTTGATTTTTTGTATCTGATAATCATCTCGAAGTTCAGTATCAATCTTTTTAACATAAGTACCTTTACCTTTCACTGTGATGATGACTTCTTGGGCTTCTAATACTTTATACGCTTTACTGACTGTATTAGGATTCATCATAAGCAGGCGAGCCATTTCTCTAACAGAAGGGAGACGGTCTCCAGATTGAAGTGATCCGCTTAGGATATCTTCTTTAACTCCTAAAATAAGTTGTTCATAATAGGGTTTGCTACTTGTTTTATCAATAGAAACCATAAATAGCTCCTTTCTAAAGCAGTGTTCGTTGTGTACTAGTATACATAGTACAGTTAGGTTTGTAAACACTTTTTGTAAAAATTTGTTAAGATAAGGGGAGAGACAAAATCGGAATAATTGGAGGGAAACAGGTGAAACAGCGATGTTCTTGGGCAGAAGGAAATGAAAAAATGAAGCACTATCATGATACGATTTGGGGTGTTCCGTTATATGAGGATCAACGATTATTTAGAAAATTGATATTAGATATCAATCAAGCGGGGCTAAGTTGGCAAACTATTTTGAACAAAGAAAATTCTTTCGATGCGGCTTTTGATGGATTTGATCTAAAAAAAGTGGCAAATTATGATGAGAAAAAGATTGAGGAACTCATGGGAAATCCTGGGATTATCCGGAATCGTAGAAAAATTGAAGCGACAATTCATAATGCCCAAAAAGTTATTGAGATTCAAAACGAATTCGGTTCTTTTTCTGACTATTTATGGAATTTTAATGATCACAATGTGCTGATCCATTCCTATCAAACTCAAGAGGAGATTCCAACAACGAATGACCTGTCGGATAGAATAACAAAAGACTTGAAAAAAAGAGGGGTTAAGTTTGTCGGCAGCACGATTATTTATGCATTTTTGGAAGCAGTAGGAATCATTAATGATCATGTGGAAACTTGTTTTCGTTATGAAGAATTAACGCAAAAATAGCCTAAACCAAAACTAGTTGCTCATTTTGGTTTAGACTACTTTTAAGTCAATCAGCTATTCTTATCTAAAAAAACTAAGTAGGCATCAACAATCGTTTTGAAAAAGTTCATCGTATTTTCAGCAATCGTTCCATCTTCGTTGATCAAGTTGACAACGTTGCCGATGTACGCTTCAGGTTGTTGGAGTGTTGGGACATTCAGAAAAACGAGTGATTGACGTAGGTGATGATTTGCACCAAATGCACTCAAAGCGCCAGGAGATACGCTGACAACTAAACCTGGCTTGCCATCCCAAATGTTTTGCCCATAGGGTCTTGAACCGACATCTAAAGCATTTTTTAAAACAGCAGGAACCGAGCGATTATATTCAGGCGTGACAAAAACCAGACCTGTTAATTGTTTTACTTCATCTCTAAATTTTGTCCAGGCAGCAGGCGGTGTTCCGTTATCATCCAAATCTTGATTGTACATTGTTAAGTCATGTAAATCGATAAAGATAGGTTCATATTCTTCTGGAAATAAACTAGAAAGAGCAACTGCTACAGCTTTACTATAAGAATCTTTTCTTAAGCTTCCGACAAAAAATCCAATTTTTTTCTTCATAAATCATTCCTCCAATTATTAAATAACGTTCTTTATCTAATTTTAGAACTAACTACCTTTTTTTACAAGAAAATAGGACTTTTGTTAGTAAGTACGACATAGTTACCTAGAAAAGAATAAGGGTGCTTCTACATCTACGGTTCTCGTTTCACTCCGATCCTAGAAGTATCGAGGCCGTTTGCTCCTACCGTTTACAAACACTAAAAATAAGCTATGAACAGATAAAGAGAACTCTTTACTGTTCATAGCTTGTCTTTGTTAAGCAACGATTGATTGCCCCTGCCAAGGTATTTTAAGTATAGCATAAGAGTAGTAAAAATCAGTGTAACGAAGCTTTTTTTAAGGTGTCAAGAAAAAACTCTTTACAGCTCTATCAATTTCTGGTAAACTAACATTTGTGATTAAGTTAATGGAGGTGTAATATATAAAATGTCAGTAAAAATTCGTTTAAAACGCATGGGTTCTAAAAAGAGTCCTTTTTACCGTATTGTAGTCGCAGATTCTCGTTCTCCTCGTGATGGACGTTTCATCGAAACTGTTGGAACTTACAATCCTTTAAAAGATCCTGCAGAAGTAGTTTTAAAAGAAGATTTAGTTTTAGACTGGTTGTCTAAAGGCGCTCAGCCTTCAGATACAGTTCGTAACATCCTTTCAAAAGAAGGCGTTATGAAAAAACACCACGAAGCTAAACTTGAAAAGAAATAAGGTGACCAATTATGGCAGATGTGAAAGAGTTAGTCTTAACTATCGTTCGTCCATTAGTCAGTCAACCTGAGATGGTTAAGTTAGAAGTAGAAGAATCTGATGTTTTTCTAGAGTACAATTTGACTGTATCACCTGAAGATATTGGTCGTATCATTGGTAAACAAGGTCGTGTTGCGAAAGCAATTCGAACAATTGTTTACAGTGTGCGTGTGGATGGACCTAAAAAAGTTCGTTTAAATATCGTAGATGGTAAATAGCACAAAGATAAACACCCAATTTTTGGGTGTTTTTTTGTTTTGACCTATGAGCAATTATTCGCGATAATAATGCTATGAGCAATAAAAAACGAAAGGGTGGAGAGGCAGAGATGAGTGAACTAAAAAAATATCAAAAACATTTGCTACAAGGACTTGCAGAATATTTTGAACAGGCAAAGTTTGAAACAGGTGATATTTTTGTCCTTGGTTGTAGTAGTAGTGAGGTAAATGGTGGAATGATTGGCAAAAACTCTAGCTTGGAGATAGGCGTCCTAATTGTCTCGACAATCCAAGAGTTTTTGGCAAAAAGAGGGATTCATTTAGCTGTACAAGGGTGTGAGCATATTAATCGTTCTTTAGTGATTGAAAAAGAAGTAGCGAAGCACCATCATTTTGAGATTGTTTCGGTTGTGCCAGACCTACATGCTGGAGGAGCTGCTGCAGTATCAGCATACCAACGTTTTTCAAATCCAGTTGTTGTGGAAAAAATCGTTGCCTAAGGCGGAATTGATATTGGTGACACATCAATCGGGATGCATATCCAACATGTTCAAATTCCAGTTCGGACCTCAATTAAAGAGATTGGTGGAGCGCATACGACTTATTTACATACGAGACCTAAATTGATTGGTGGTACTCGTGCAGTTTATGAATAAAAAAGGGAAAGAGCAAACCTATAAATTGAAGGTTGCTCTTTCGCTTTTTTAGTGAGGTAGTTATTTTTTTCTATAGACTTTGATCTCAAAGATAGGTGTGTCAAAACTAATTTCAGCTTCATCGATCATCAAACCTAGTAGGTGATAATCTTCTTCTTCATGATGCGTCAGCCCTAATAATTCATCATAATACGATTCAATGCTTAGATCTCTAGGTGTGTTTAGCAATTCTAATAAATGTAGGACACTGTCAGGCTCTTGCTCAGTTTTCCCTTGGATTTCAACAGAAAAACCTTCAGATGTAAAGTTTACGCCGATCCGTATTTCTTCAATATCATTGGAAAAAAAGTAAGTTAATAACTCATCTACGATTCTCCTAGCTTTGTCTCTTTCTTGCATGTTGTTTCACCTTTCTAATCTGTAAAATATTATCAAGTAATGGTACCATGACCGCTGCTACAAAACCAGTAGAAAATCCATTATTATAAAGATTTAAGCCACCATGTAGATAGCTGACATTTGTAACTAATGACATATGTAAAAATCCAGCAATCAAGCCAAAGATAATACCATAAAATCCAGCAATTGGAGCCAACCCTGTAGCGAAGATCCCAGCAAGAACCACAGTGGTTTGATCGACTGCAAAAACAGAAGAGAATTGTGCTGTGAAAAAGACGCTGACTAACAATGGTAAGCTGTTGAGAATATGATTACCAAAAGCACTAAAACCAACTGCTGATAAAATTGCCCCAACAATTGGACCGTTAAGGGTAGAATGGCTAAGTTGAGTATACCCAACGAGCAACAACCCCATCAAGGCCATATTCATCATAGTTGCTCCGATTCCTGCAATAGAAATAAAATCAGTAATCAATTTACCAGAGGTTTTACTGATCTCCTTCATGCCCTTTAATGAAAAATGATTGACAACAAATCCAACAAAAAACATCAATAGAAATAAAAAAAGTAAGAAAAAAAGAAGTTTGGTATGAAAGGCAGTTGAAACCAAATTTTTTCCTTCGATTTTCCAACCAAACATCCGTAAGATACCAGTAAACATCATCGCAATAAGGCCGGATGTAAAACCAACATTATATAAGGAGAACCCTTGATGAAAGGTAAGAACGTGAGAAGCTAAAGGAGGTAAAATCAATCCAATAAAAACGCCTACGAAGCATCCTAAAGGAATCGATTGTACCAATGGCAAAGAGATTCCAAATGTTAAATAACTGATAATCGGAGAAAGAGCACTGCCAAACAAACTAACCACAATAAATTGAGAAAAAGGTTTTTTCACGATTTTGGCATAGCAAAGTCCACCAATAATAATTGGAATCGAATTATACAGATTTTTTCCAAAAAAAGAACAACCAGATACCGTAAATAATGCAGCAATCATCGGCCCGTTGATTGGAATTTTTTCTTTTTTAGCCAGAAGAACGCTAATTAGAGTGAGTAGACCGCTATTTACAAAGGCACTACCAAAGGTGCCAAGTTCAATATAATCAGTCAGTAGATTACTAGGGGAGGTTAAAATACGTGTCATACCAGCCCATAAAGTAGTCACAGGCTCACTTAAAAAACCGATCATGATCAGAATCAAGCAATAGCCAATCAAAAAATAATAGCTTCTATTTTTTTCAGCCATATTCGATTGTTTTTTATCAGTATGTAAAAAAAGTGTTTGGCTGTTATTTTTAGCCATAAAAAATACCTCCGTTATTTGTCAATAGTGTAACTATAGCGTGTAAATAGTTCATCGGTCAATAACATTTTAGAAAAATCTGACAAATTATCATGTTTTTTTGATATAGCCATAATTATTGAGAAAATGAGTGACTAAAAGAGTGTAAAATAAAAGAATAAATAAAAAAATAAAATGATAAATTATCACATGGATAGCTTGATTTATGAAATAGTAAGAGTTTCCACTAAATAAGGAGTGATTATTTTTGGTTAGAAAAAAAGTATATAAAAAACAACATATTTTAGTAGCTGCCGAAGATTTGTTGATAGAAAAAGGTTTTTCTGCTATCACAGCAAGAAGTGTTGCCGAGTATATGGGGATTTCAACGCAACCAATCTATTTGGAATTTAAGAACATGGAAGAACTGAAGCTGACGTTGTTAAAAACAGTGTATGAAGGTTTGGAAAGGGATTTTTTTTCTACGGTACGTACGTCAAACACTCTAGCAAATTTCGGTGTCAATCAGATTGAATTTGCCAAAGCAAAGAGCAAACTGTACATAGCACTATTTGTAGAGCAACATTCATATGGCAAAGAATTACACCAACTATCTTTTAATTCGTTCAAGAAAACGATCCAAAGCGAAGTAAAGTATACTAATGTATCACAAGAGCAGCTGGAAAATATTCATTTGAAATTATGGATAGTTGCTAGTGGAATGGCAACGTTAAGTATTTCTGGAATACTCAATAAAACAGAAGAACAACTCATAGACGTATTTACATCCATCAAATTAAAGAGTGATGCAACCTGGATCTAAGACATGAACTACTTTTCTATAGTTGTATCCAGTATGATCGCTCAATAATAAAAAAGAGTCCGAGAACATACTAGGCCAAAAGTCTTAAACAGAGTTCATCTATTTGACCGATTTTTTTTGGTTATTTCATTGCTAAAATAAGCTTATCAAATGAAATTTGGAGGAATTATCGTGAAAATAATCAAAACAATCGTTGTACTTGCTTTACTAGGAGGAGTTGCTCTTTTTGGGGCTAAACTATATACGCAAAATCAATCGGACGAACTTTCTGGTACAATCGACCAATTAAACCCGCTCGTTACCAAAGGTGAAGTCTATGTTAAAACAAAAAAAGCCGATAGTATCAATAGCTACGGCATTACAACATATAAGCAACAAGCTGTAGATAAGGATGGTAAGAAAAAAGAACTAACGTTTACAGCAGATCACGAGTTGGTTACAGATCGCTACCTAAAAATATACAATAAAGGTGCACATGTTGAAACCTATGAAGAAGTTTCAGAAGAGGCTATACCAGAAAAGGCTCTACAACAACTGAAATAATAAAAGGACTGCTAGCTATACATTCAAATGTATAGCTGGCAGTCCTTTTTAGTAATCAATTCGTTCAAATAGCCTGAGGTATAAAGTCGATTGTACATAAATCGTTATGATGAAAATGAATTGTCGCTTGGATGCGCCCATCATCAATTAATTTTTGCGCAGTCTCTTTTACGTCTTCTTGGTCAAAATGCTGAAAATTGATTACGTTTGCTACGAAATGAGGAGCTTTCCGATTGGAAGCCTCAAGTATGAGCGTTTCAATTTGTGGATTAAACGTCATATGCTTTCACCTCTTTTGTCAACAGTACCACGTTATTTCAAAATTGGACAGTAATATTCTGTTAGATGAGGATAGGGAAAGAGTTTTTTTCACAATCAATCTATGTGTTGCTCATTTTTATAAGAAGCATAGGCGTTGTTACTCGTTAATAGCGTTAGCTTTTTATGAGATGATTCAGCTAATTTTTGTAATTCAAAAAGATTTTTTTTCTCAAAATGATGGTTCCAAATAAACATCATTTTTAATAGATGGATCGTAGGTTTATAATGAGCCGCTTCTTGGTTCATTTTTTGCTTTATAAAGCGATGAATAATACGATATAGACGAATGCGATAGGGAGGCAGTAATACAAAAATTATGTCTGCGGAAACTATCGCAGGCTTGATCCAATTTTTAGTTGTCGTGCCTTCGATGATCCAAGTATCCTGAGCTAGAATTTCTTGGAGCTGTCGGGAAGATTCTTCTACAGGATAAGGTCGGTCTCCGGCAGGTTGGCGATCCCAAATAAGATTGTCTAGCTCGTAGTAAGGAAGCTTCATTTTAGTGGATAATTGTTTTGCAAAAGTGGTTTTACCGCTGCCAACTGGTCCTGCGATCATTATTTTTTTCATGAGTAACCTCCAATCAGAAAGAAAAAAAGAATGGCAGTGGCACACCATTCTTTTAAATGTTTATTTTTTTGCTTCTTGTAAAATGTTTATTTTTTCGATGCGGATATCTTTTTTAGGTTTATCTTGTTCAGCTGTCTCAGCAGCAGCGATTTTATCTACAACATCCATACCTTTAGTCACTTGACCGAAAACAGTATGTTTGCCATCTAGGTGAGGAGTACCGCCTTTTTTATACGCATCAATGATTTTTTCTGGATAGTAATCCTTCAATAAACCATCTGACATATCATCGCTATTTTGAACTATAAAGAATTGACTACCGTTTGTACCATTTCCTTGTGCATCTTTACCCGCATTAGCCATAGATAAGGCACCTCTGATATTATAAAGCTGATTAGAAATTTCATCATCAAACGAACCATTCCAAATACTTTCTCCGCCAGTACCATCCCCTTTAGGATCGCCACCTTGAATCATGAAGTTTTCGATAACACGATGGAAAAGGACATTATCGTAATAGCCATCTTTAGCATGAGTAATGAAATTTTCAACAGTTTTTGGTGCTTGTTTTGGAAATAGTTTGATCTCAATTGATCCTTCAGTTGTGACCATTTCAACTAAATCTTCATCTTCGCTGACTGTGTCAGAGAGCTGTGGCAATTCCAATGCGTTTAAATCAACAGACTCAGATGTTTTTGTTTCAGCAGCAGAAGAGTCTGCGGTTTTTTTCTCATTTTTAGGTCCACACGCTGCAAATAATACTAAAGATGTCAGAAGTGCTGTGGCAGCTATGAATTTTTTTGTTTTCATAAAGTTAGATCTTCCTTTCAAAAATAGTTACATCTCATCATAACAAATCATCATTATAACTGCCAGTCCAAATCAAAAAATTTTAAGATTTAGAAAAGGTGTAGACCACTTTTTCTTATTCTGCTATAATGAAAATGGATACATTATAATCAATACAAATTTTAGGAGGCAGTAATCATGGGAAAATTAGGTATTTCGATTTATCCAGAAAGATCAACTTTTGAAAAGGACAAAGCATATCTAGACTTAGCGCATAAATATGGATTTAAGCGTGTTTTTACAAGTTTACTTCAAATTACAGAAGATAAAGAAAAGGTTTTAGCAGAGTTTAAAAAAGTTGTTGATTATGCGAATAGTCTTGGAATGGAAGTCATGGTCGATATTAATCCTGCCTTATTTGAACAATTAGAAATCTCTTACGATGACTTATCGTTTTTTGATGAAATGGGCGCTTATGGCGTACGGTTAGACGTTGGTTTTACTGGTGCTGAAGAGGCAAGAATGACGCGTAACCCATACGGCATCAAAATTGAAATCAATATGAGTTCTGGAACAAACTATGTAGACAACATCATGAGCTATTCACCAAATACAGATAATTTATTAGGCTCACATAATTTTTATCCACATCGCTATTCTGGTTTAGGTTATGATCATTTTGTTTACTGCTCTGAAAAATTTAGAAAATATAATTTAAATACGATGGCCTTTGTTAATTCTCATGACGCAACCTTTGGTCCTTGGCCAACGCAAGATGGTTTGTGTTCTTTAGAAGATCATCGTGATTTGGAAATCGCTACTCAAGTAAAACATTTAGTGTTGACTGGTTTGATCGATGATATTTTAGTGGGAAATGCTTATGCATCAGAAGCAGAATTAAAAGCGATGGCCGAGGCCTTTAATGCGGAATATCCGTCTGTGAAAGTTGACGTTGCTAAAGATATCAGTGATGATGAAAGAGAAGTGTTATTCACAAGTCTTCATAGCTATCGTGGTGATCGTTCAGAATATATTTTACGTTCAACGATGACTCGAATTCACTTTAAAGATCGTGCTTTTCCTGCGCATAATACAAAAGACATGACAAAAGGGGATGTCTTGATCGACAATGTTGATTATGGACAATATAAAGGCGAAACACAAATCGCTTTAAAACCAATGAAGAATGATGGCCGAGTGAATGTTGTTGGTCGGATCTCTGATGATGAGCTATTCTTGTTGGATTTCTTAAAACCTTGGTCTAGTTTCAAATTAATCGAAAATAGTAAATAGAAAAAAATAAAGCCAAGTAAAAGTTTTACATGACCTTTACTTGGTTTTATTTTTTCTTCCTTAAGAATGTTCAGGTAAACTGTAAATCACAAACATCTTCGTTAAAATAGAAAGAAACGAGGTGAGTCTTATGGAAAAAGAATTAAGTATTTTATTGGCAAAGCTTCAAGGCATCGCTCAAACGGGAAAAAAATATGGAAAAGATATTTTTGATCAAGAACGATATGAAGAACTTTTTCAAGTGACAAAACAGTTAATGAGTACGCTGTATCCAGGTTTATCAGATCAAGCATTAACGATTCTTGTTGATCAAGATGAAGGGTATGCAACACCCAAAGTCGATATTCGTGCAGTCGTTTTTAATCAAGCTGGAAAATTATTACTTGTAAAAGAAAAAAGTGATAACTGTTGGTCTTTACCAGGAGGTTGGGCAGATATTGGTTATTCGCCTAAGGAAATAGCTGAAAAGGAAACCATGGAAGAAGCTGGAATAACAGTAAAGGCAGAGCGATTGATTGCCGTATTAGATATGTCAAAACATAATTTTCCTCCCGCATTGACGTATGTTTATAAATTTTTCATTCGATGTGAAGCTGAAAATGAAATGCTAAAAACAGGCATAGAAACGAATGATGTTGGTTTCTTTTCATTACAAGAGATTTATTTATTGCCAATTTCTAAAGAACGGAACATTATAGACAATTTTGAGATGATTTTTGCAGACGAACAAACGAAAAAAAATGTCGTTATTTGTGATTAATATTGCGAAAAATTCAATAAAACATTATACTATTTAAGAATTTGAAAAAAGCTAGTATCATTTTTTGACCAAATAATGTGTTTTTTAATGATGCTTTTAAATGGGGAGTAATGGGATGAATCGCATAGTAAAAATTTTGATCGCTATCGTTGTTTTAATTGTCATTGTATTGACTGGAGCAGGCATGTATTTCTATAATTATGCTGTTGTGCCGTCGCAAAAAGATTTTTTAGCTGGGGATACGCCAGGAACAGATGTTGAAGTGAAAACGCCAGAAGAAAAATGGTTTAAAGAAGAAAAGAATCGTTCATACTGGGATTTAACCTCTAAGGATGGTTTGAAATTAAAAGCAATCTATTTGCCAGCAGAAGCAAAAACGGATAAAAATGTTATCATGGCGCATGGTTATATGGGTAGCGCCGAAACAATGGCCAGTTTCGCTAAAATGTATCATGATTGGGGCTATAATGTTTTAGTACCAGATGCTCGTGGACATGGCGAAAGCGAAGGGGATTATATTGGTTTTGGTTGGCCAGAGCGCAAAGATTATCTTCAATGGATCGATAAAGTGATCGCTGAGAATGGTAACGACGCGCAAATTACTTTATATGGGATCAGCATGGGCGGTGCCACTGTAATGATGACTAGTGGGGAAAAGCTGCCAAGCAATGTTAAAGCGATTGTTGAAGATTGCGGTTATTCTACTGTTAACGGAGAACTAGCTTATCAATTGAAGGATATGTTTAATTTACCGGCCTTTCCGTTGATCCCAGTGACAAGTCTGATTACTAAAATTCGTGCTGGTTATTTCTTTGGCGAAGCAAGTTCAGTTGCACAATTGAAGAAAAATAAAGTACCGATGTTGTTTATCCATGGCGATGCAGACAAGTTTGTTCCGTTTGAAATGTTAGATGAAGTATATGAAGCAACTGATGCACCTAAAGAGAAGTTTGTTGTAAAAGGGGCAGCTCATGCTAAAGCTTATACAGTCGATCCAAAAGCCTATAAAGAAAAAGTTGGCAGCTTTTTAACAACATACGTAGATTAACGATAATCGTCATCCAGTTGAAAATACTGGTGACGATTTTTTAGAGCAATAATCTATTTTCACAAATTTTATGATTTCACTATACAGCTGCCAGAATTCTTTGATATGATAATAAAAAGAAATGAGGTAAAATAGATGGAAGAACAAATCATTGACTATCTCCATTACTTACAAATAGAACGAGGACTTTCTCTCAATACAAGGAAGAGTTACGAACGAGACTTACATAAATACAGCACGTTTCTAAGCGAGCAAAAAATCGACGCTTGGCAAAAAATCGATCGTTACACAATTATGGAATACTTACAAATGCTGCATAATCAAAACAATTCCTCTGCAACGATCATTAGAATGATTTCAAGCTTACGGGGATTTCATCAATTTCTAAGGCAAGAACGGATCACAGATCATGATCCAATGCAACATATCGATTCACCTAAAAAGGCTCAAAAGCTACCTAGCACGCTATCTGTTGAAGAAGTCACTTTGCTGATTGAAACACCAGATACGTCCAAACCTTTAGGGATCCGGAATCGAACGATTTTAGAAGTAATGTATGCAACAGGGTTGCGGGTGAGTGAGTTAGTAGATTTGAAAATTGGAGACTTACATCTGTCGATTGGATTATTGCAGACCATTGGTAAAGGGGATAAAGAACGAATTATTCCACTAGGTGATTATGCGATCAAGTGGATCGAAAAATACTTAGAAGAAGCGCGTCCTGTTTTGATAAAGAAAAATCAAAACGAGACCCACTTATTTGTCAATCATCATGGCAGACCGTTGTCTCGCCAAGGAGTCTGGAAAAATTTGAACCAAATCGTTGTGGCAGCTGGAATTCATAAAAATATCACACCGCATACATTACGCCATAGTTTTGCCACTCATCTGTTAGAAAATGGTGCTGATCTGAGAATTGTCCAGGAACTTTTAGGACATGCTGATATTTCTACAACACAAATCTATACACATATTACCAAGCAACGTATGGCAGATGTCTATAAACAGCATTTTCCAAGAGCCTAATGAGGCTAAAAAAGAAAGACGGTGAGATCATGTTAAACTATTATCGAAAAGAGCAACGTAAGATTGCAATGGGACTATTAAGCTTTCACCAAAAACTGACTGAATATCAGGCATTACTAAAAGGAATAGATATGTATGAAACAGAAAATGACTTACATCTGTTATTTTGGACGCCAGCTGGAGAACAAAATATTCAAGGAATTGTGGGGATCGAAGTAGAAACATCTGAAGCGATGATTTTACATGATATATCAATCAACCCTTCTTTTAGAGGCGAAAAGATTGGTTTCGAACTGTTAGACGAAATTGTTGAACTCTATCCGGACACAAAAATCTATGGCACATTGGCAACATCTGCCTATTTATCTAAATGGAAAGAACACAATGCGTGAATTTTGTGGTAAACTAAAGAGCTTAAAAAGAAAGTTGGATGATCTTGCAGGAAATTAATGTGAAATTGGATGTATTTGAAGGACCATTGGATCTTCTGTTGCATTTAATCCAAAAATTAGAAATCGATATTTATGACATTCCAATCGCTGCAGTAACGGAACAGTACATGAACTACATCCATACAATGAAAACCTTGGAATTAGAGATTGCTGGAGAATATATTGTGATGGCAGCAACATTGATGGCCATTAAAAGCAAAATGCTCTTGCCTAAACAAGAATTAGAACTGACAGAAGATGATGAAATCTTGGATGGAGAAGATCCGCGGGATGCATTAGTTGCTCAATTATTGGAATATCGTAAATTTAAATACGCAGCAGGACTCTTGCATGATAAAGAATCTGAACGAAGCCTTTATTATACAAAAGAACCAATGGATATCGATGAGTACAAAGAAGACAACCCATTATTAGAACCAAACCAATTAAACACAATTGATTTATTCTTAGCATTTCATTCAATGCTAGAAAAGAAAAAGAGTCGCCAACCTGTAGAAACGACGGTTAGCGGAGACGATGTATCGATTGAAGAGAAAATTACAACGATTTCTCAAAGAATGTGCCAAATGGATTACAATACACCCATTCATTTTGAATCATTTTTCACTTCTTATTCAAAACAAGAGGTCGTTACGACTTTTATGGCATTGCTGGAATTAATGAAAAAAGGTATTATCCATGTAGAACAAGAGGACAATTATAGTACGATTTTATTATATAATAGGTCTGAAGAGATTGAATCAAGTACGGAGGAAACAATGTGACCACAGTCAGCCAAATTGAAGCGATTCTGTTTGTTGTTGGTGAAGAAGGGATTGGGCTAGAAGAATTATCCTATCTGCTAAACCTTTCCACGGCAAAAACCTATGAAGCCTTGACCACTTTAAAAGAACGCTATGAATCAGATAAACAATCTGCTTTAAATATTTTAGAAGTAGGAAATCATTTTATTCTATCTACCAAAAAAAACTTTGCTCCATTATTAAAAAAATATGCGCAGTCGCCGATTTCCAATGCGTTATCTCAAGCAGCACTTGAAACGTTGTCGATCGTGGCCTACAAACAGCCAATTTCAAGAGTAGAAGTTGATGAGATCAGAGGCGTACAATCTGCTGGTTCGATGCAAAAATTAGTTGCTCGCCAATTGATTGAAGAAAAAGGGCGAGTAGATGGACCAGGTCGAGCTATTTTATATGGCACAACCGCTTATTTTATGGATTATTTTGGTTTAAGATCGCTAGAAGAATTACCTGATATTCATCAGATGGAAGAAGAAATCGCTGAAGAACTACCTTTAGACCTCTTTTTCGATCGTTACAAAGAACTCAATGAAGAAGAAATAACAACGGATACAACCAAATCGGAGGAAGAAAACTAGATGGAAAGACTTCAAAAAGTAATTGCGCATGCGGGGATTGCCTCTCGCAGAAAAGCAGAAGAATACATCGTTAATGGACGAGTTAAAGTAAATGGGAAAATCATTCGTGAATTAGGTACCCAAGTTGGAAAAAATGACAAGGTCGAAGTTGATGATGTGCCAATCTATAAAGAAGAGTATGGTTATTATCTTTTCTACAAGCCAAAAGGGGTAATTTCCGCTGTTTCTGATGATAAAGGGAGAAAAGTTGTAACAGATTTTTTCTCACACATCAAAGAACGGATTTATCCAGTTGGGCGATTAGACTATGACACATCAGGTCTATTGCTTTTGACGAATGATGGTGAGTTTTCTCAAAAATTGACCCATCCAAGTCATGAAATCGATAAGGTATATGTGGCAAAAGTAAAAGGCTTAGCCAAAAAACATGATTTGTTGCCACTAACCAGAGGGATGAAAATCGAAGGCTACAAGACTGCACCTGCGGCATTTGAGATTATATCTGTCGATTTAAAAACAAACACAAGTATTGTAGAACTGACAATCCATGAAGGACGCAATCATCAAGTAAAAAACATGTTGCAAGCAGTTGGCTACCCAGTTCAGAAACTAAAAAGAGAAAAGTATGGCGATTTGACTTTAAAAGGGCTACGCCCAGGGGAATATCGTAATCTTAATAAAAAAGAAATTAGCGTTTTGATGAATCAATCGAAGTAGTAGAAGAAATTGATTCTGTTTCTACTGTTTATAGTAACTAAAGGGCAAGATAAAAGTGGTTTTAGCTTTTATTTCACCCTTTTTTTTTAACTTATTCATGTGAAGAACGTAACTATTGCTTTTTCATCTTTTAGATGTATAATAGGAGATGTACAAAAATTTAATAAAGGTTCGTCTTCAGGGGCAGGGTGAAATTCCCGACCGGTGGTTATAGTCCACGACCTACTTCATTTGAAGTGGCTGAATTGGTGAAATTCCAATACCGACAGTAAAGTCTGGATAAAGAAGATAGGGCTTATTTGAATTGGCATTTTTCAGATAAGATAACTCTACTCTATTTTCCCTGCTGGAAAATAGAGTTTTTGCTGTGAATCACTACGATTGGCCAAAGGACAGAGTAGATGATGAACAGTACTTGGCGAACGAAGAGAGCGAAGTAACCTCAGTACTGAATCACTACGCTGTGCTTCGATCTCATCAATTTCTAAGAGCTAAAGCTCTAAGAATTGAAGGACTACGATTGGCCAAAGGACAGAGTAGATGATGAACACTACTGGACCAAGGAAAAGAGAAGTTGAAACGCCATACTTAACTAAAAACTAATGATGGTTACTATCTCTTTCATTACGAAATACTGCAGTATCTTTGAACACAATCAAATAATGACCAATAATCTGGTATAACCAAGCAGTATGTAACGACAGAATTCCGATCGTTCAACCAAGTAACTTTTCACAGCAGAGCAAGAGCAATCACTGAAAAGTCAGTTTAAAGAAGTTCGTTTGAAGATGGGTCCTTAAACAGGAGGATTTCATATGCGAAACAACAAGGTACAAAAAATGGTAAGTGTAGCAATGTTAGCAGCAATCGGTGTGGTTTTACAATTTGTGGCGTTTCCGATCATACCATCACTAAGTTTTTTAAAAATCGATTTCAGCGACATTCCAGTTATGATCAGCATGTTTTTATTCGGACCATTAGCTGGAATCAGTACAGCTTTTATAAGATCTGTACTGCATCTATTCACAACAGGTGCATCACCACAAAATTTAGTTGGAGATGCGGCTAGCTTTTTTGCCACAACTGTCTTTACTTTACCGATGTATTACTTTTTCAAACGAGGAAGCGACAAGCTTTCAAATAAAGTTTTAGGCATTTCTACAGGAATAATCGCTTTAACAGTTTTCATGGGTGTAGCCAATTATTTTGTGATCACACCACTTTATTTGAAACTGTTCGGCGTATCAGCGGGACAATTTTTAGGAATGTCATTAGCAAAATACGTTACGATCGGTATTATTCCATTCAACTTGATCAAAGGCGCAATTGTGAGTGCTGTTTTCTTGATTCTTCATGCAAAACTTTTACCATGGCTTTCTAGAAAACAATATCAGTTGGGCAATAAAAAGACGATAACTAAATAATTGATTGATATAAACTAAAAAAATATAGAGCGGACGGCTTGTTCTGCTTTATATTTTTTTTTGAGCCATAATTGTCTGTTTTTAACATGATTTCTGATATTATAGATGAGACGAGAAAGAGGAGGACAGCAAATGAAAAAATGGCAGAAACGTTTCCTTTGGTTTGTCGGTGTACTGATAGCTTTGGTTTTAATTGGCTTATTTTACCTGAAAACCATTACATATACGCCTACAACAAACGCTTTAGAAGTTTCAAAAAAGGCGATAGACGAAAACGGTGTATTATTTTTTAAGGGGAATCAAGAAAAACCAGCCCTTATTTTTTATCAAGGAGCTTTAGTAGAAACTGCTAGTTATAGTATTTGGGCTGAAAAAGTAGCAGAGGCTGGTTTTCCGGTCTATCTTGTAAAAGAACCGTTAAATCTAGCTGTTTTAGGACAAAATAAAGCTGAACAAATCATAGAGGCTAATCATCTAAGTAAGTATGTTATCGGGGGACATTCCTTAGGAGGCGTGATGGCTAGTCGTTTTGTTGCCGAACGGAAGAATCAAGAGGCAGTGAAAGGTGTATTTTTTTTAGCAAGTTATCCTGATAAAAAGGGCAGTCTTTCAAATTTTGAAGGATCAGTCCTATCATTGACTGGATCTGAAGACGGTGTTTTAAATTGGCAAGCGTATGATCAAGCCAAAAAATATTTACCTAAGCAAACAGTTTATGAAGAAATCAATGGAGGGAACCATGCTGGATTTGGTAGTTATGGTGAGCAAAAGGGCGATAATCCTGCTAAGATAAATAATGATGAACAACAAGATGAAGTTGCTCGTAAAGTAGTTGAGTGGCTGAATACAATCAATTGAATCCTAAAAGGAGAAGATCTTATTTTAAAACAAGGATCTTCTCCTTTTAGGATTTATAGATTTTTTATTTTTCTACAATCTCTATTGCACGAACGGGACATTTACGGTACGCTGTTAAAGCATTAGCTTGTTGACGTTCAGGAACAAACTCTTGAAAAGCCTCGCTATCATTTTTCAAGATGACGATGCCGTCATCATTATAATCAAAAATTTCTGGTGCATAAACTTGACATAAGCCACAAGCAATGCATTTTTCAGGAATTATTTTACATAACATATAAGCACATCCTATTCTGTCATTGAAAGAGGTGGAAATATGGAGCCTTCCTTTATTTTAGCTTTATTTCAACATGGATACAAGGTGCGTACCTCAACTTTGTATCATCTTTTAAAAGGAAAACGGACAAGTTCCGTTTTATTATATGGGTTTCTTTATGAAAATTTGCGCTTCTTCCAGTTATTTCCTGAGCTGTCTGAAAAACAGTTTGATATCCTATTAGATAATTTGGTGAAGCAAAAGCTATTGTCTAAAACAAGTGATAGTGAGGTTCAGATCACGGCTAGAGGGTTACAAGCATTGACTCATGAAAAGGACCACTATTCTTGGATCGATAATTATCGCTTTGGTAAAACAGATGAAATGATTTGGCGTTTACTTCAATTTACTGTACAAGTCGTTTCTCATTTATCTTTTAACAATAAAAATTATCTTCCACTTGAACAATCACCTTTATACCAAAAACAAATAAAAACGTATATAAGATCACTACCAAAAGCGCAATTGATTGAAACGGTCAAAAAGGAATGGACTCAAATTTTTTCTGCACTCCCTAAAGAAGAAGCGGATTTTTTTGCACAGCAATTTTCAGGCTATCAAACAATTGGGAAAACATCGTTTCAAGTAATGCCCAATCAAGAGACTGTCTTTAACCGATTTTTAATCAAAAAAGAAAAGCTGCATCATTTGATTGATACGATTTTATTGATGCCAGATGCTTCTTTCCTAAAAAAGCTGCTCCTGCCATTGTTGAAACAAAATGAAAATAAAAGTATGAATGAAACGGCTCGATACTTGAAAATGCAACCTTCAGTAGAAGCATTAGCTGTACAAAGGAAAGTGAAACTGAGCACGATCAAGGATCATCTAATGGAGCTAGCTTTAACAAAGGATTTTCCATTTGAGCGCTTTATATCGCAGCCGACTTATGCTTGTTTAGGCGACTATTCAAAGCCTTATCAAGATTGGACCTATCGTTTGGTAAAACAAGAAAATCCAGAAGTGGACTATTTCGAGTTTCGTTTGTATCAAATTCAAAAATTAAGAGAAGAAAGAGAAGCAAGCCGAGGATGATCAATTTAGAACAAGTGCTGCAAACCAAATTCGGGTTCAATACATTTAAACCGGGACAAAAAGAAGTAATCGAGCAATTATTAAGAAACCAAGATACGTTGGCTGTCTTACCTACAGGAACAGGTAAATCGTTATGTTATCAATTTGTTGGACAGATACTAACGGGTTCAGTGCTGATTGTCTCACCGTTACTTTCTTTGATGGAAGACCAAGTGATCCAGCTTCAAAAAAAAGGTGAAACAAGTGTGATAGCAATAAATAGTAGTTTGTCTTTTTCAGAAAAGCAATATGTCCTAAATCATTTAAGGGATTATAAGTATATTTTGATCAGTCCTGAAACGTTGACACAAAAAGAGGTTCGTACCAAAATAGCTCATTTAAAGATCGCCTTGTTTGTCGTTGACGAAGCGCACTGCGTTTCTCAATGGGGCGTTGATTTTAGACCAGAATATACCAAATTAGCTAAGATTCAAGCAGAGTGTGGCAATCCACTAACATTAGCATTAACTGCTACAGCAACGCCAGCAGTTAAAAAAGAAATTATCAATCAAGTTTTTAGCTATCGGACAAACGTTTCTGAAGTGATTTATTCTGTAAATCGACCTAATATTGGTTTGATTGTCAATCAGTGTACAGAAAAGAACGATACACTCATTTCTTATTTGACCCAGCTTAAAAATAAAGGGATCATTTATTGTGCAACTAGAAAAACAGCCGAAAAAATCAATCGTTTGATCAAAGAAGAAACTGATTTAACGTCAGCTTTTTATCATGGCGGGTTGACTGCAAATGAACGTAGTTTATTGCAACAGCAGTTTGTAGCAAATCAATTAGACGTTTTATGTGCTACGAATGCCTTTGGTATGGGGATCGATAAACCTGATGTGCGTTTTGTTATTCATTATGATTGCCCGGATAGCTTAGAGAATTATGTTCAAGAAATCGGGCGGGCGGGTCGAGATGGTCAAGCGAGTGTTGCAATTTTACTCTATCAAAAAGGGGATGAATCGATTCATTATTATTTCCAATCAGAAAGTAGACTAGATCGGACACTTTTAAATGAGTTCGCTACCAGACAATCAGAGAATCAGGAACATCTCTTGCCAGTATTAAATGAAATTCAGCAAAAATGGTTGCAAGGCTATTTAGAAAAAGACTATACAATTGAAGAGTTGAAACAAAGATTATTAAGAAAAGAGAAAGAAAGGCAACAACAATTAGCGGTTATGTTAAACTATATCAAAGAAGCAAAATGCCGTCGTGTATTCATTCAGCAGTATTTTTCAGAAAAAATCACGGAAAGCAGTCAAGAAATTTGTTGTGACCGTTGTGGCTTATCCTTTGACAAGTACAAAGCCCGAATAGTACAATCACCAGAAGAAAACGAAATCTCCAATCAGTGGGAGGACATTTTAATAAGATTATTTAAAGAATGAAAATAATCTTTTTTTAGACTGCAGTTGACAAAAAGCTGTGGTATAATAGCAAACGAGAGAATTTTAGGAGGAACGATACGTGAGTAAAAAAGATAAGAAAAAACCATCAGGTGCACGTGAACCTTGGGAGCAGTCAATTTATGAAACAGATAAAAATGCTGGGGGTTCCCGCTCAGAGAAACGTCAACAAAAAAAGGGCAACACGGTCTTTCTAACAATTTTAGTGATTCTTTTACTATTGATCATTGCTTTACCAGTTGGAACATACCTTTACGTGATGAGAGATAAACCAAATGACAATAAAAATGCTAGTCAGCCTTCATCATCGGTGGTGGTTCAATCTTCAACAAAAAATAGCACAACACAACCATCATCTTCAAGTGCTGATGCATCACAAGAACAGCCTGCATCTTCTTCTGATGTAACAAATGGTGACGGACAAAATAGTAGCAGTAGTAATGTGCCGCAAGAGTCAACACCTCAGTCAGTTGCAGAAGAGCCAGAATATACAGAAGTGTTGAATGGTGAAGGATTCCAACAAGTAGCAGCACGAAATGGGATTTCTATCGAACAATTGGAGCAGTTAAATGGGCGTTCTAGAAATGAAACCTTATTCCCAGGAGATAAACTGCGCGTGAAATAAACATTCGAGATAATAATTTTATTTTGGGTCTCGATTATTAAGGGTCTGCAACAAAACAACCAATGTTTTGTGCCAGACTCTTTTACTATGTGATAAACAAAGGAGTTTGTTATGAAAAAGATAAGCATTGCCATTGACGGCCCAGCATCTTCTGGGAAAAGTACGGTAGCTAAGATTTTAGCCAAAAAATTGAATTATATTTATTGTGATACTGGTGCTATGTATCGAGCATTGACCTATTTAGCAATCCAAAAAAATATCGATTTTGAAGATGAGAAAGCGTTGAGTGATTTATGTTTAGATCATACGATTTCATTCCAGCAAACCGAAAAAGATCAGCTAGTTTTTATTGATGGCCTTGAAGTCACTGAAGCAATCAGGCAACCTGATGTGACGAATTCGGTCTCAATCGTTGCCAAACACGGCGCTGTTAGGGAGAAGATGGTCGAATTACAGCAAATGATCGGTCGGACCGGTGGCGTTGTAATGGATGGTCGTGATATTGGGACAGCTGTATTACCTGAGGCAGAAGTAAAAATTTTCTTAGTTGCCAGTGTGGTTGAGCGTGCTGAAAGACGCTATAAGGAAAACCAACAAAAAGGGATCACAACAGACTTTGAAACGTTAAAAGAGGAAATCGAACACCGTGATTATTTGGATTCAACAAGGGAAGTTTCGCCTTTAAAACAAGCGGAAGATGCTGTGAAAATCGATACAACGGGTATGAGTATTGAAGAGGTTGTAAATACAATTGAAAAGGTTATTTCAAAGAAAAACTAAACCTGTTATAAGCCAATTAGAATTGTTTTTAGGAAAGTATAACTGTGTTAAAGTGATACTTTCTTTGTCTTAAAGAAAGAAAATAACTTCTTATCTCAAATAAAAAAAAGAAAATGAGAGAAATCGCTTTATTTTTTCAGTAAAATCCCGTACTATTAAGGGAGTAGGTCAGTTTTTTACGAATTTTTTGGTGGCATAGGAGGATATATTCATGACAGAAGACAAAAAAGTGGAAATCAGCAATGAAACAATGGAAGATGCAATGAACAGTGTCCAAGAGGTAAGCGTCGGCGACATCGTTAAAGGTGAAGTGCTTGCGGTTGAGGACAAACAAGTCGTTGTTGGTATCGAAGGTGCAGGCGTTGAAGGCGTAGTACCAGCAAAAGAATTATCAACTACACAAGTAGAAGATATCAACGAATTAGTGAGTGTCGGTGACATTTTAGATTTAGTTGTCATCACATCGATTGGTAAAGATAAAGAAAATGGTAGCTATTTACTTTCAAAACGTCGTTTAGATGCTAAAAAAGTTTGGGAAGAAATCGAAGCCGATTTCAAAGCAGGCAAAATCATCGAAGCACCTGTTACAAACGTTGTAAAAGGCGGTTTAGTTGTTGATGTAGGTGTCCGCGGATTTGTTCCAGCATCAATGGTAGAAGACCATTTCGTTGCTGATTTTTCAGAATATAAAGGCCAAACATTGACGTTCAAAATCATCGAGATCGAGCCTTCAGAAAATCGCTTGATTTTATCGCATAAAGCAGTTGTTGCGGCTGAGAAAAATTCTAAGAAAAAAGATATCTTAGCTACTTTACATGATGGTGATATCGTTGACGGAAAAGTTGCTCGTTTAACTGATTTTGGTGCGTTTATTGACTTAGGCGGTATCGATGGATTAGTGCACGTTTCTGAAATTGCGCATCAACATGTGGGGAAACCAAGTGATGTGTTAACTGTAGGTGACGATGTAAAAGTTAAAATTCTTTCGATTAATCCAGATGAAGAACGTGTTTCTCTATCAATCAAAGAAACATTGGCTGGACCTTGGGAAGATATTGAAAACAAAGCAGCTGTTGGTTCTGTTCTTGATGGAACTGTCAAACGTTTAACTAGTTTCGGCGCATTTGTTGAGGTATTTCCAGGTGTTGAAGGCTTAGTTCATATTTCTCAAATTTCGCATAAACATATTGCAACACCTCACGAAGTTTTACAAGAAGGTGATGCTATTCAAGTAAAAGTATTGGAAGTTAATCCAGATGAACACCGGATTGCTTTAAGCATCAAAGCATTAGAAGCAAAACCAGAATCTCAAGAAGAACCAAAAGATGTTCAAGAATATGAGTTACCAGAAGAAAATACTGGTTTCACAATGGGTGATATCTTAGGTGATGCACTAAAAGCACAAGATTCTGATTCAGAATAATGATGTTTAAGATATAAGAGCGAGGGGAAACCCTCGTTCTTTTTTCGTTCCAATAATAAAAACCCTCACCAGTAAAGATCGTTTAGTGGCTGAGGGTTTTGTTATAAAATTAATTATAAATCACACGCAAATCAGCAGGGGTATGTTCCCCGCGATACTGTTTACGGAATTGGTGAGGGGATTGCCCCACTTTTTTCTTAAATAACTTACTAAAATAGGTAGAATCAATGTAACCAACCGTACCAGAAATTTCAGTGATAGATTCTTCTGTCTTCATCAGTAATTGTTTGGCTTTTTCAATGCGATAAGCAGTCAGGTAATCAATAAAATTCATCCCCACAGCCTCTTTAAAAAATCGGCTGACATAATGACGATTTAAATGCATAATATCGGCTAAAGTTGTCAAGTTGATTTCTTCATCATAATGTTCATGAATGTAATCCAAAATCGTATTAATTTGCTCTTTTGCTAAAACAGTTGGTTTATTATTCAAGACATCCATCAAAGAAACTTGGTTTAGAGATTTTACACAACGATCGATCGCAAATTTTAACTCATTAAAATCAATGGGTGTCAATAAATAATCGATTACACCACAACGTAAAGCTTGATGGATACTTTGGAAGTTATCTCGCTCGGTCATTATGATTACTTTAATATTCGGCAGTTGTTGAACTATTTTACGTTTTACGATGAATCCATCAATATCTAAATGATCAATTGCAATCAACAGAATTTCTGGCAAAAGCTTTTCGGCAATGGCTAAGGCTTCTTGTTCCGTTTCAGCTGGAGGTAATACTTTTATATTCATAAATGAATCGTTGATAGATTGTTGAAGTATTCGTTGTTCGTTTGGATCGTTGCTGACAATCAATAATCGGCACATAAATAAACCCTCTTTTCTTTGATGAGATAATAGTCCTTTTTGTTTGTGAAATTTTCTTTATTACTCTATGATACCTTGAATAAATTCAGCTTTCAAGTGTAATTGTTTGTGAAAAAAATTCGCGGATAGGTAAATTTTGTCCATAATCTTCTTAAAATATTCCCTAACAAATTGATTTAAATAGATTAAAATTAATTTGTAAGCGTTTAAGGCGCTAATAAGAGAACGAACGACAAAAATAGAGGAGTGTTCAAAATGACTGAACTAAAAGTAAAAGAAATTGAAACACTAGTTGCAACTGCGAAAGAAGCACAAAGTAAATATGAAAGCTACACTCAAGAACAAGTAGATGCGATCGTGAAAAATGTATACCAAAAGACACTTGATAATGCGGAAAAATTAGCTATTTCAGCTAACGAAGAAACTGGTTTTGGGAAAGTTTCAGATAAAATCATCAAAAATACATTTGCTAGTGAGCAAGTTTATGAAAGTATTAAAGATCTCGCAACTGTTGGTGTGATCAATCGTCGTAAAGAAGATAAAATCATTGAAATTGGTATTCCTTTAGGTGTAGTAGCAGGCTTGATCCCTTCAACAAATCCAACAGCTACAGTTATTTTTAAAGCATTGATTGCCTTAAAAACAAGAAATGCAATTATTTTTTCACCACATCCAAAAGCGTTGAAATCGATTTTGATGGCAGCAGAAATTATTGAGAAAGCAGCCGTTGAAGCTGGAGCACCAGCTGGATTAGTTCAAGTGATCCAAGAACCTACATTGGAAGCAACAAGTGCTTTGATGAAACACGAGGATATTTCGTTGATCCTTGCTACAGGTGGTAAAGCAATGGTGCAGGCAGCTTATAGTTCAGGAAATCCGGCAATTGGAGTAGGTCCTGGAAACGTTCCAGTCTTGATTGATGCAACAGCGGATATTAAACATGCGATTGATTGCGTAGTTAGTAGTAAAACATTTGATAATGGAATCATTTGTGCCTCAGAGCAAGCGCTTGTAGTAGATAAATCCGTAAAAGCGGCCGTTATCGAAGAATTAAAGGCGAAGAAAGCTTATTTTATGAATGAAGAAGAATCGGCAAAAGTCAGCCAATTTATCTTAAGAGAAACAGGGACATTAAACCCAGATATCGTTGGAAAAAGTGCTTCAGACGTTGCAAAATTAGTGGGCATTTCTGTACCGGAAGAAACATCTATTTTAATTTCAGAACAGACTGAGATTGGGCACCATAATCCATATTCAAGAGAAAAATTAACGCCAATCTTAGGCTTGTTCACAGTTGACTCGTTTGAAACAGGCGTAGCAACGTGTAAGGCATTACTTGCGAATGAAGGAACAGGCCATACAGCGGTGATCCATACAACGAAAGATGCTAATGCCGAAATATTTGGATTAGAAATGAGAGCGTCTCGTATTCTAGTTAATACATTAGGGGCTTTAGGAGCAATTGGTGCAACAACAAAATTGGCGCCTTCGATGACCTTAGGCTGTGGCGCAATGGGCGGAAGTAGTACAACCGATAATGTAACAGCTCATCATTTGATGAATGTAAAACGTATCGCATATGGTGTCGAATAAGTTCTGAGCGAGTTATTTGAAATGAAATATCCTGTAATTGTCAAATCGTTTACGTGACAATTACAGGATTTATTTGTATTCAGTGCTTTAATTGACTTATTTCACTAGTTTTTCTTGCATCTTAGACAAGCTTTAGGTAAACTAGTAAAGATTGAAAACTTGTCAAGGAGGTAATTTGAATGGCAAATCCAACAATTGCAATTGTCGGTCGCCCGAATGTTGGGAAATCGACGATTTTTAACCGTATAGCTGGTGAGAGAATCTCTATTGTAGAAGATACACCAGGTGTAACAAGAGACCGTATTTATGCCACTGGAGAGTGGTTAGGACGTGAATTTAGTATTATTGATACAGGTGGTATCGATCTAAGTGACGAACCGTTTATGGAGCAAATCAAGCATCAAGCTGAAATTGCGATTGAAGAAGCAGATGTGATCGTATTTGTAGCGAGTGGTAGAGAAGGTGTTACGGATGCAGACGAATTAGTAGCAAAAATCTTATATCGCAGTAATAAGCCAGTGATCTTAGCTGTCAATAAAGTGGATAATCCAGAGATGAGAAATGAAATCTATGAATTTTATTCTTTAGGTTTAGGCGATCCATTCCCGATTTCAGGGAGTCATGGTTTGGGAATCGGTGATGTTTTAGACGAAGCAGTCAAACATTTTTCTACTGAAATCGAAGAAGAAGACGCAGATACGATCAAATTTAGTTTGATTGGACGTCCTAATGTTGGGAAATCTTCCTTGATCAATGCGATTCTTGGTGAAGACCGTGTCATTGTTTCAGAAATCGAAGGAACAACTCGTGATGCCATTGATACTCGTTTTGAATCTGAGAATGGACAAAAATTTTTGATGATCGATACAGCTGGTATGCGAAAACGAGGCAAAGTCTACGAATCAACAGAAAAATACAGTGTGATGCGTGCCATGCGTGCGATTGAACGTTCAGACATTGTTTTAATGGTTTTAAATGCCGAAGAAGGTATTCGTGAACAAGATAAGAAAGTTGCGGGATATGCACATGAAGCTGGTCGTGGGATCATTATCGTTGTGAATAAATGGGATACGATCGAAAAAGAAACAAATACGATGCGCGATTTTGAAGAAGAGATTCGCGAAGAGTTTCGTTATTTAGATTATGCGCCGATCATTTTTGTTTCGGCAGTAACGAAACAACGCTTGAATAAACTACCAGAATTGATTGAATTAGTCAGCATGAACCAAAATCTGCGGATTCCGTCTGCGCTATTGAACGATGTAGTGATGGATGCGATTGCGATCAATCCAACGCCAACAGATAAAGGCAAGCGTCTAAAAGTATTCTATGGTACTCAAGTAGCGATCAAACCGCCAACATTTGTCATTTTTGTAAATGAAGAAGAATTGATGCATTTTTCATATGCAAGATTTTTAGAAAATCAAATTCGTAAAGCCTTCACGTTTGAAGGAACACCAATCAAAATTATCCCGAGAAGACGGAAGTAGCGCATTTTACCACACTTTTTTCAAATGTACAAATAAATTCATTGAGTTATAAAAAAAAATGATAGTTTTAGAAAAAACTGGTTAAAACGCATCAAAAACCTTGCTATTACAAGCTTCCTATGATATCGTGATAACAGAATATTGATCCAATTCAATATTTGTACGTGATTTTTGGACCACTCAAAAAGAAACGTAAATTCGATATCTTTTAGATATCCTATCCCTTGTGGAGGAGGTGAAATAATCCATGGCAAATAAAGCAGAATTAATCGAAAACGTTGCATCTTCAACTGGTTTAACTAAAAAAGACGCAACTGCAGCAGTGGATGCTGTATTTTCAACAATCCAAGAATCTCTTGCTAAAGGTGAAAAAGTTCAATTAATCGGTTTTGGTAACTTTGAAGTACGCGAACGTGCGGCTCGTAAAGGACGTAACCCACAAACTGGTAAAGAAATTCAAATCGCTGCAAGTAAAGTACCTGCGTTCAAACCAGGTAAAGCGTTGAAAGATGCTGTTAAATAAGACAGTTCTTAGAACCCTTGATTATTCAAGGGTTCTTTCTTTATGCAAAAAAGCCAATCAGCAAAGATTGGCTTAAGAGATAACAAATAATCAGCTATGTTAAAAAATGAAACATGAAACTATGAACAGTGTCGCGTGCTAATTATTCAAATCATGACTGAATCACTTTGTTTCTTCGAACAGCAGTATTCTAAGAACTGCGCTATTTTTCTTAGAGGTTGGCTATTTTTTGAAACAAACCCAGTATAAGCTATAAATAAGTTTTTTTTACATAAAAAAAGTAAAATATATCTGGTAATTTATGAATCAATAATGTCTGTTCTTTAAGAAAATTAAAAGAACAACTGTCTTTGATCAAGAATCATTGCTTTTCCAAAATAAAAATCATCCCTCTTTCTGTTTTCCCTTGACTAATGGTAAACTGTAAGAGAGGGGTGTTATCGATGGAACTTGTTTATAAGAAAAATCAGTTAGAGACCACAATCATCTATGGTGAAACATTTGCTTCCCAAATTAAATCAGCCTCAATTAAATCGAAACATCTTTTTTTGCTGACGAATCAGCGCTACTATGATTTATTTTCGGAAAAACTAATTCAGCTTTTTGATGACAAACAAGAAATAGATTGGTATATTTGTAAGAATGACGCTCATTGTAATAATCTGAAAGAGTTAGAGAGTCTCTTAACTTTTTTAGCTGATTTTGATCAGCAGCAAGACTTTCTTTTCTTAGGTGTTGGAAATGAAGGGGTTGTTCAATTAACGAACTTTTTGCATGAAACATCTGTACTGACTTCTGATTGTTGGCTTTTGCCATTATCTATTCAATCATTAAGCAAGAGTCTGATTCATGAAGTTCAAATAGAATTAAACAATCATCCTGTTTTACAAAGTTCCGTTTTGGCAGATAAAATACTTTACGATCATACATTAACAACGGATCATGGAGATGGGAAACTAGTTGATTTTCTTGTTTTTATCCGCTGTGGTTTGGTTTGCAGCCATGATTTTTTGAGAATGCTTTTTAAAAACTACAGCGATGCAACACGTTTGAATCAGCAGTCTTTTAATGGTATGTTGGATGAAATGATTCGCTATTATGAAAACGATGGACAAATGATCGATCAATTTGGGCGACTGTTTGAGCAAGGGTTCTAGAAACAACGAATGGACACCTATTATCCAGTCATATGAAACGATTTTTAGGCTGTTTGATCCAGTTGCTTTGGTCTCAAGAAGTGAATCAGTTTTCGTTTCATTATAAAAATTTCATAATTTGGTTGATTCGTCTAGGTTTCCCTGTCGATTTTCCAGAACAAATTTTGGTCAGTGACTATGTGGAAGGTATTTTAAACTGTCTTGAGCGTGGAGAGAAGGCGGCTCTTTTAAAAGAAGTCGGGGAATTTGATCGAATGGAACAACCTAAAACAGAAGATTTATTAGCAACTGTAGAAAAATATAAAACTATTTTAAAAGAAATTAGAGGGTAAATGATGACAACATATAGTGAGAAAATGCTACAAGCATTACATGAAGAAGAGTTGGCACAAGCGCAGTTGATGTTGGCAGAAGCTATTAGAAAAGATGATGATGATACGCTTGCGGATTTAGGGGAAGAATTATTGTCGCTTGGATTTTTGGAAGAAGCAAAACTAGTTTTTGACCATTTAATAACAATTTTTCCAGAGGCTGATGGCTTGAATCTTCCATTAGCTGAAATTGCGATTGAAAATAATTTGATCGATGATGCATTTGTCTATCTAGAAAAGGTAGGCAAAGATAGTGATAGCTATGTTCAAAGTCTATTAGTAACAGCTGATTTGTATCAGGTCATCGGAATTCCAGAAGTCAGTGAAGCAAAATTAAAAGAGGCACAACGATTGATGCCGGACGAACCATTGATTTTATTTGCTTTAGGTGAGTTGTATTTTTCTAATGGTCAGTTTCAAGAATCCGCTACAGCTTACCAAGAGCTACTTAACGGGCAAGTTACCGAAATCTCTAATGTCTCAATCAACGAACGTTTAGGTAGTACACTTAGCATGTCTGGCGATTTTGAAGGAGCGATCCCATTTTTAGAAAAGGCGTTGGAGGAAGGTCAGACAGATGATCGTTTATTCCAATTAGCGTTCACTTACTTGCAACTCCATGAAAATCAAAAAGCAATTGCTTTACTGCAACAATTAAGAGCGTTGAATCCACATTATCAGTCGCTGTATTTATCTTTGGGCGAAGCGTTGCAAGAAGAAGAACAACTTGAAGAAGCGCGTACTGTTCTAGCTGAAGGGATCAAAGAAAATCCATTCCAAGTGGATTTATATCAATTAGCTTCTGAAAATGCCTATCGATTGCATGATACAGAAAAGGCTGAAGCGCTATTAAAAGAAGCGTTGGAACTTGGCGAAAAAACGGATGAAACAAGACTTACGCTAAGTAATCTATATTTAAATGAACATAGATTTGATGAAGTGATCGATGTCGTTCAACAAATGGAAGAACAAGGACATCCGTATGGTGAATGGAACTTGGCACATGCTTATAATGAATTGGAAGAGTTTGATTTAGCAAAAGTACATTATGAGCAAGCGTACCAAGAACTTTCCCATGAGCCTGAATTTTTAAAAGAGTATGCTGTATTTCTACGTGAGGAAGGGCAACTAGAGAAAACAAAAGAGTTATTGCAACACTATCTTCACCACGAACCTGGGGACAACGAAGCGCAATCCCTGTTAGATGATATTGAAGAAAGATAGGTGATCATATGTTTGTCAATGTCGCAGATAAAAAGGATTTTTTAGTTTGGTTAGTCAATAATATTTCCTTTAGCCAAAGAGAAGTATTGTGGATTTTAAACTATTTGATCAATCACGAAGCCATTTTAAATAATGTTCATTTTATTGAACAAGCAGATAAAGCTGTTCGTGGACTAAAAGTCACGTCAAAAGAAATCGATGATGAACCCATTCGTTTATTTCTTTCAGGGAAAGAATTTACGGATACTGATCAGATTTTCCATGAAATTCGGATGAATTGGAAAGAAGCACTCTATGTGGAATGTATCTTTGATGGGTCTTGGCAAAATAGCCAGTATTTGTCTATTTTAGAGGATAATCCTTATGCGCGCTGGAATGAACAGGTGAGTGAAGAAGTAATTGAAAGTATTAATACGTTTTTCGCTCATGAGGAAAAGCAAGCGAAAATTGATTTACTCTATCATCAAATCGATTTAGCTTTAGAAGATAAAAACCACGAAGCGTTTTTAGAGTTAACAGATGAATTAAACCGTTTGAAAAAATAAAAAAAGTGGCCGAGAAAAAAGTGTGTAGCCCCGAGAACCAAGTCCTTCAATTCTTAGTGTCATTGATGCTTAGAGATTGATGAGATTGGAACGTAGTGTAGTAGCTACCTTTTTCTCGTCGTTTATTCAACTTTAAAGAGCGAAACAAAACGGATCTTTCGTTTTGTCCCGCTCTATTTTTGACTTAGTTAAGCTGTTTTTTTCTTTTGAAGAGCATTTTTGTCGGTCTAGAATAGGTGAATCCTTCTCCGATTGCTTCGTGAACATTAATGACAGAAATAAACGCTTTTGCATCCAACTCATGAACGATTCGCTTGATTTCTATGATTTCACTAGGACTAACAACTACATAAAGGACTTTTTTCTCGACTTGAGAATAACCGCCTTGGCCTTCTAAATAGGTCACACCACGTTCTAATAAGGACATGATCACTTCTCCAATATCTTCTGAATGATCAGAGATCACTAAGATTCCTTTGGCAGCATAGGCACCATCTAAAACCGAATCGACAACTTTACTGAAAACAAATGAAACAATCAAGGTATACATCATTCGTTTCACATCGATATAGCTTAAAGACAAAATCAAAACGAGAATATCAAAAATCAGCAAGGAACGGCCCATACTGATGCCGTAATTTTTTTCCAAAATACGAGCGATCACATCGGTTCCGCCTGTCGTCCCGCCGACTCGATAGACTAATCCGCTACCGATACCAGCAGCTAATCCAGCTAATAAAGAAGCAATCAACAAATCATGATCTAGATTCACTTCGATGGGGAATCGTTGCCATAACCATAAAAAGACAGATAAGGAAACGGTACCTAAAATTGTATAATAAAATGAATGCTTTCCTAAAACTTTTCCCCCAATCAAAATCAACGGAATATTGATGATCAAAGTGGAATAAGCGGGATCGATATAAAAAAGTGCCCGTAAAATCAAGGTGATCCCAGTTACTCCGCCTTCTGCTAAGTCATTTGCAATATTAAAGGTTACTAGGCCAAACCCATAAAGACAAGTACCTGCTAGAATCAACAGAACGTCTTTAACATAAAACTTTTTTTCTTCAATCATTGTACTCACTCCTCGTATTTTAAAAGCGTAGCGAAACGCTAAATTGTTGAAGGAACTGTTTCGCGAAGCTGGCTAAAACATACTGGGTTGATGCTGTATCATGGTATCATCAAGAACCCTTATCCAGTAATCACTTTATCATTCTCAATATAAAACAACAAGTAGAACCTTTTCAGATGGCGCAGTTTTTGATAAGATGTGTAATAGAAAGGTTGGGGTAAAATGAAAGACGAAAATCAATCTCTGCATTCCATGCAAGAAGAAGTGGATAACTATATCCAACAATTTAAAACGGGTTATTTTTCTCCATTAAGCCAGATGGCACGATTAACAGAAGAAGTCGGGGAATTAGCTAGAGAGATCAATCATTATTATGGCGAAAAACCCAAGAAAATAGATGAAAAACCAAAAACGGTTTCAGAAGAGTTAGGAGATGTCTTGTTTGTCACGATGATCATGGCAAATTCTCTAGATATAGATTTAACAGAAGCATTTCAAAAAAATATGGAAAAATTCAATCAACGGGATAAATATCGTTTTGAGCGAAAGGACGGGCAAACAAATGATTAAAATTTTAGTCGCAGGATTTAAAGGGAAAATGGGGGCTACTGCAACCAAGATGGTTTTAGAGCACGTCGGATTTGAATTGGTTGGTGTGCTGGATCCATTTGAAGAAAAAGATAATCTCAGTGAATTAGTTGAATATCCAAATAGTAATGTCCCGATTTTTAAAACAAAAGAAGAGGTTCTTTCTGTTCAGCCAGATGTTTGGATCGATTTCACGATTCCAAAAGTTGCTTATGAAAACACTCGATTTGCAATAGAGCATAAAATCGCGCCGGTTGTAGGAACGACTGGTTTAACGGAAGCGCAATTAGCAGAATTGACTGATTTATCAGATCGCTTGAAAGTTGGCGGCTTGATTGCGCCGAATTTTGCTGTGGGTGCTGTCTTGATGATGCAATTTGCTCAAAAAGCTGCTGAATATTTTCCAGATGTTGAAATCATCGAGTTGCATCATGATAATAAGTTAGATGCACCGAGCGGAACGGCAATCAAAACGGCCGAAATGATGAGTGAAGTGCGCTCGAAAAAAACACAAGGCCATCCAGAAGAAAAAGAGTTGATCGCTGGTGCACGCGGTGCTAATTTTGAAGGGATGAAAATCCATAGCGTTCGCTTACCAGGCATGATAGCCCATCAACAAGTACAATTTGGTGGTGTTGGAGAAGGATTAACGATCAGACATGATTCCTATGACCGTAGTTCGTTTATGACAGGCGTTGCTTTGGGCTGTGAAAAGGTGGTTCACTTAGATAAATTAGTCTATGGACTGGAAAACTTATTATGAAATTAGAAATAATACCTGATGAATTTACCAAAGCAGCTGGAGTGCTACAAGAAATTCAAGCACATGGATTTGAAGCATATTTTGTTGGAGGCAGTGTTCGTGATGCTTTGTTGGATCAACCAATCCATGATGTGGATATAGCAACTAGCGCTTATCCGGAAGAAATCAAACAGATTTTTCATCGAACCATTGACGTAGGAATCGATCATGGGACTGTGCTTGTCTTAATCGGTGAAGAACAATATGAAATCACAACTTTTAGAACAGAATCAACCTATCAAGATTTTAGACGTCCCGACACAGTGACGTTTGTCCGTTCATTAAAAGAAGACTTAAAGCGCAGAGATTTTACAATCAATGCATTGGCGATGGATGTGAATGGTGAAATCATTGATCTATTTGATGGTATGGACGATTTAGAAAAAAAAATTATTCGAGCCGTAGGAAATCCTAAAGAGCGATTTCATGAAGATGCTTTACGTATGATGCGAGGCTTGCGTTTTGCTAGTCAGTTAGATTTTACGATTGAAACTAATACATTGTCAGCAATAGAAGAATTTCATCCGTTATTAGGTAAAATTTCTGTAGAGCGGATTGCGGTGGAATTTATCAAACTATTGTTAGGAAAAAATCGACGTGCCGCTTTATTACCGTTTATTGAGACTGAATGTTATCAGTATTGTCCAGGTTTAAAAAAATCAGGGGAAGCATTACTGAACTTTTCAGAGCTTCCAAATAAACAGATCGAAAGTGAAAGCCAAGCGTGGACCTTATTGATTCAAACGATGGGCTTAAAAGAAAATGATATTCGCGGCTTTCTAAAAGCTTGGAAGCAGTCTAATCAAATGATTCATGAAGTACAATCATTGATTTATGGGTTGAATCAGCGTCTCATTGGAGACTGGAAACGAATGGATTTGTTTAACTTGGGATTGGATGCGGTTTTGTCTATAGAAAAACTATTGTTTTATTTTGGTCAAAAGAGTACACTTGAAGAAGCGAAAGAAGGTTATTTAGATTTGCCGATTCATGATAGGAAGCAGCTAGCTCTAACTGGTAATGATTTATTGGCTTATTTTGATAAAAATCCTGGAAAATGGCTAGGAGATATGCTTAATATGCTTGAAATCGCTGTTGTGAACGGTCAAATAACCAATAATAAAGAAGCACTAATTGCATACGCAAAGGATAGGATTGATAAGGAGTGAAAGCCGTGAAAGAGTTTTCGAAAAAGTTTGTTGTTGGTTCAAACGATACTGCAAAAGAGATTGGATCTGGTGATTTAGAGGTTTTAGCTACCCCAGTGATGATTACAATGGTGGAAAATACGGCAAAAGAGTATTTGCATAAGCAATTAGCCCCAGAAGAAACCAGTGTTGGTACATTGATTGAAGCGAGACATTTGCGCCCTTCTATAGTTGGAGCCCAAATGACCGTCAAAGTTAAGGTCGCTTCACAGGAAAAAACAAAAATCAATTTTTCTTTCGAGGTATTTGACAATGAACAAGTCGTAGCCACAGGGATTCATCAAAGAGCTGTTATCTTAACAGATGTTTTTTTAGAAAAATTAGCTCATCCTAAGTAAAGAAGCTAATAGTGTGACCCAACATGAAAGTTATGCTAAACTTAACTTTGTAGAAATTATTTTAGATAAGGAGACTTATATTATGAGTAGAGAAATGACAGGATTGAAATTTTATTTTAGAAATGGTGAAACTTGGACGATCGGTCGCCGTTTTATCGGAGATTTATGGATCAAACAAATCACAACTAGTTTTGGTCGTATTCACGGAAGCGAATTTATGGAAATCCATCCATGTGAAGGATTTAAAATCGAAATTTTCCAAGAAGGAGATCACGTTCAAACACATGATATCAACCTTGGTGGTCTTGAATTAGGGATGTTTGCTCGTGCTTTGAAATATGAAGATATTGAACGTATGGAAATTTTATACAAAACAGGTACACCAGATTTAGTTTACTTCCCATACAAAGATAAAACTGACGAAGGATTAGATAATGTTTATCAATCTACTAAAGTCAGCGAAAAAACGAAAAGCTTATATATCGTGATCGACCCAGAACAAACAGTTGATGATGTATATGGTGAAGAATTTTAATATGTAACTAATTGACCGTGGACTTCTTTTTAAAAGAATCTACGGTTTTTTGTGAGATTGAGCGAGGTGTATTGGATGAAAGCAATGGAACTATCTTGTAAAGAAAACCAAGCTGTTTTAACCTTAAATAAAGAAGCTGTGATACCAGTTAGAGAAAAAGGTCAGCTTTTGATCAAAGTTGCGGCAGCTGCTGTCAACCGGACAGATCTAGTCGCTAAAGAAACTGGAAATTTACCTAAAGGCAACGCTATTTTAGGTGTAGAAGTTTCTGGAATAGTAGTAGAGAGCGATACAGACCTTTTTCCATGTGGCAGTCGTGTGATGGGACTTGTCAATGGTGGTGGTTATGCGGAGTATGTCGTGATGAATGTGGGAAATGCCATGCCATTATCAGATCAGTTAACCTTTGAAGAAGGAGCGGCCATTCCGGAAGTTTTTCTTACAGCTTATCAAACACTATTTTGGCTTGGGAATTTGACTACTGCTCAAACCGTATTGATTCATGCCGGCGCTAGTGGCGTAGGGACAGCTGCGATTCAGTTAGCTAAACAATTAAGCTCCGCTAAAATAGCTGTCACGGCAAGTTCCGCAGAAAAACTCGCGTTATGTCGGAAACTGGGAGCAGATAGTTTAATTAACTATCGAGAAGAAGCGTTTAGTCAAAAAATCATAGAAGAGACAGGTGGTCGTGGTGCTGATTTGATTTTAGACTTTATCGGAGCTTCTTATTGGGAGCAAAATCTAGCCAGCATCGCTGTTGATGGGTACTTGATTCTAATTGGCATTTTAGGTGGGGCAATTGTTAAAGACGTGAATCTGATGACGTTATTACAGAAAAGAATCACAGTCAAAGGCACGTTACTTACTCCTAGAAGTGATGCTTATAAGGCTAAACTAACAAAAGAGTTTGTAGCAAGGACAAATAAGTTATTTGCGGCAGGCAGGCTAAAGCCAATCATTGATTCTGTATTTCAACTTGAAAATGTGGAAAATGCACATCGCTATATGGAAAGTAATAAGAATAAAGGGAAGATCATTTTAACTGTTAATTGAGGTTAAAAATGATCGAAGCAATCCTTGGAAACGGAAGGTTACTTCATTCAAAAGTCCCCAGATTTTAAATTTAAAAGAAAAAAATGTTGACACTTAGTTTTAGTAGGTATATACTGAGAATAATTCTTAAATAAATCAGTTACGGAGTGATTCATATGACAACCATGAAGCATAACCAAATACAACTGAATAATTATTACTTTAGCTATTTTAGATGAGTTTGTATTCATGAACATTGTGGATGCAGACTAGCAAGTTTGTATCTATGATGGCTAGGGGATTTTGAGATGACTTTCAGCCGCGTAGATGATAAAATCTATAGTGGCTTTTATATTACCTATTTTTTGTGAGGTGTTCACTGTAGATTTTTCTGAAAATTTACGTGAATACCTTTTTTGTTTGACGAAAATCACTTTTTGAGGAGGAAATAAGATGAACAATAAGATCACAGGCCACACGAGATTGGCTGCACTATTTGCTACACCGATTCGTCACAGTGTTTCACCAATGATCCATAATACAGCTTTTCAAACACTAGGAATCGACGCGGTCTATCTTGCTTTTGAAGTGGGAACAGACAGATTAAAACAAGCAATCGATTCAATCAAGAACTTGGATATGATAGGGGCTAATCTATCAATGCCAAACAAAATATTAGCAGTGGAATATATGGATGAGCTAAGTGAAGCTGCTCGCTTGATCGGCGCTGTCAACACGATTACGAATGATCAAGGTAAGCTGACAGGACATAATACAGATGGCACCGGATTTATGAGAAGCTTGCAAGACATTGAAGTTGATCTTATTGGTAAAAAAATGACAATCATCGGTGCAGGTGGTGCAGCTACAGCCATTATTGTTCAAGCAGCATTAGATGGTGTTAAGGAAATCACTGTTTATAATCGAAAAGATGATTTCTACGATAAAATTAAAGAAAAATTAGCGTATATTTCTGAAAATACCAACTGTACAATTAACTTACATGACTTATCTGATGAAGCCGCTTTGGCTGAAGATGTAGCAGAAAGTGCCTTATTACTAAACGCAACTGGTGTCGGAATGAAGCCGTTAGAAGGTCAAACACCGATCCAAGATTTTTCGATCATTCGGCCAGACTTAGCTGTCTGCGATGTTATTTATACACCTAGAGAAACAGAATTTCTAAAACAAGCACGGTTACGTGGCGCTAAAACCAACAACGGTTTAGGCATGCTGCTATATCAAGGAGCTGCAGCATTTGAAAAATGGACAGGACAAGAAATGCCAATAGAAATCGTAAAACCAATTATTGAAAACAACTAAATTAGAATTGACTGAAGGAGAGAATATACATGATCGTAATTATGAAATCAGAAGCAACAAAGGCACAAATCAAATCGGTGATTGAACGAGTAAAAAAAGAGGGACTAGAAGTTCATCTAAGTGAAGGCAAAGAGCAAACCATCATTGGTTTGGTTGGTGACACAAGAAAAATGCAAGATGTAGCATTTAATAGTTACGATGGTGTTGAAAACGCAGTAAGAATTTCCTTAACATACAAATTAACAAGTCGGGAATTTCACCCAGAAAACACAGTTGTGGATGTTGATGGCATTAAGATAGGCGATGGAAGTATGACGATGATGGCTGGCCCTTGTTCGATTGAAAGTTTAGATCAAATCCGTGAATGTGCCAGAATTGCTAAAGCTGGCGGCGCAACGATTTTACGTGGTGGAGCATTTAAACCTAGAACCTCTCCATACGCGTTTCAAGGATTAGAAGAAGAAGGCTTGAAGTACATTCGTCAAGCAGCCGATGAATTTGACATGAAAGTTATTACAGAAGTCATGGATGAAGCGCATATTGATATGATTGCTCAATACAGTGATATTTTGCAAATTGGTGCGAGAAATATGCAAAACTTCAAATTATTACAAGCAGTTGGAAAAACAGGTAAACCAATTGGCTTAAAACGCGGTATTTCTGGTACAATTGATGAGTGGTTAAATGCTGCGGAGTACATTGCGGCACAAGGTAACTTCAATGTGATGTTCATTGAACGTGGGATTCGTACCTACGAAACAGCCACACGTAATACGTTGGATTTGAGTGCTGTACCACTAATTAAAAAGCTAAGCCATTTTCCGATTATTGTTGACCCTAGTCACGGAGTTGGGATTTGGGACCTAGTTCCGCCAATGGCACGTGCAGGAGTTGCTGCTGGTGCAGATGGATTAATCGTTGAAATCCATCCAGATCCAGTTAATGCGTGGTCTGATGGTCCACAATCACTAAACGAAAAAACTTACATGCGAATGATGCAAGAAGTTCATATTATGGAAAAAGCAATGAAAGAAATCAATGCTTTAGGAGAATAAAGGAACGAAATTAGGGCATAGATAAAGGTTAGTATTTCTTTTTAATAAAAAATAGGAGTTGAAAAAATGAAACTCACGGTCAATTTACCAAACCATTCTTATGATTTAACCATTGAAAAAGGACTGTTGAAAGATATCGGTTCTTGGGTAAAAGCGTTATGGGCACCGCAAAAAGTTGTGATCATAACTGATACTAATGTTCAGCCTTTGTATGGTGAAGCAGTCTCCAAACGTTTACTAGAAGCTGGTTTTGAGCCTGCAACTTTTGTGATCGATGCAGGTGAACAAAGTAAAAGCCTGACTGTCGCTGCTGAAATCTACGATTTTCTAGCAGATAAAGGATTGACTAGGAGTGATGGGATTATCGCCTTAGGTGGTGGCGTTGTGGGTGATTTAGCAGGTTTTATTGCGTCAACATATATGCGTGGTTTGCATTTTTTACAAGTTCCAACGACGTTGTTGGCACAAGTAGATAGTAGTATTGGTGGTAAAACAGCCGTCAATACGACTAAAGCTAAAAATCTAGTTGGAACATTTGCTCAGCCGGATGGCGTTTTAATTGATCCTGATACGTTGAACACCTTAGAGGTTCGACGTGTTAGAGAAGGGATTGCTGAAATCATTAAATCAGCTGCGATTGCAGATAAGCATTTATGGCAAAAATTGGCTGATTTGACTGATGAGCATGATTTGATTTTACATGCAGTAGACATCATTGCTGCTTGCTGTAAAATAAAACGAAAAGTAGTAGAAGAAGATGAATTAGATAATGGTGTTCGTTTACTTCTCAATTTCGGGCATACGATCGGTCATGCATTAGAAAATACAGCTGGTTACGGTAACTTAACGCATGGTGAAGGGGTTGCAATCGGGATGAGCCAGATCACCAGAGTCGCTGAAAGTAAAAAATTAACGCCGAGCGGTACGACAGACCAACTGAATAAAATGATCCAAAAATTTCATTTGCCGATCACCTCAGAGTTGTGGGATCAAGAACAACTGTATAGTGCGTTGACACATGATAAAAAAGCGCGCGGCGGAAAAATCAATATTATTTTATTAGAAACGATCGGTCATGCAAAAATTGTTCGTATTCCAATCGAAGAAATGAAGAGTTATTTAGACTAACTAGCAACGAGTGTTAGCTTTTCTGTTTTCCAGGCGAGCTTAAACGGGCTTATTACGCTTTTACTTTGAAACATGCCAAGAAATACAACGAAGTAATGAGTTGATATTGATTGGTACAAGGTGACTGAAAGGAACGTTACTTCCATCAGTTATTAAGATGTTGAAAAGTGCAAGGTGAAGCAAAGCGGAACGTTGTTACCATATCTAGCTGCACGGGCTAGCTCTTCGGAAAAAAGATAAAAATTGAATGTGGCAAAAAGCACCACAGTCAATTTTTCCTATTTTTCTGTCAGAGCTGAACGAGCCCGTTACACTTTTAAAATTAGGAGGAAATCACATGCGTTTTATTACTGCGGGAGAATCACACGGACCAGAATTGACAGCAATTATCGAAGGCTTACCAGCAGGGTTGCCATTGTCACCTGAGGATATTAATTTAGAGCTAGCAAGAAGACAAGGTGGATATGGTCGTGGCGGTAGAATGTTGATTGAAAAAGATCAAGTAAGAATCACTTCAGGCATTCGTCACGGAAAAACATTAGGTTCGCCAGTGACATTAGTGGTTGAGAACAAAGATTGGAAAAACTGGACATCGGTTATGTCGATCGAAAAAGTCACGGAAAAAGAGAAGAAGATTCGCCGCGTTAACAAACCACGTCCTGGTCATGCTGATTTGGTTGGCGGCATTAAATACCAGCATGATGATCTTAGAAATGTCTTAGAACGCTCCTCAGCACGCGAAACAACTATGCGTGTGGCAATTGGAGCCGTTGCTAAAAAACTGTTGAAAGAGCTAGATATCGAAGTAGCGGGGCATGTGGCCATATTAGGTGGAATCAAAGCTGAAATTCCAGATAATTTAACCGTTCAAGAAATTCAAGAACGTTCAGAAAAATCCGACGTTCGAGTTCTTGACCCTTCAGTTGAACAAGAAATTCGTGATCTGATAGATAAAACTAAGAAAAATGGTGATACGATCGGTGGAGTGGTCGAAGTTGTTGTCGGCGGTGTGCCGATTGGATTAGGCAGTTATGTCCAATGGGATCGCAAGTTAGATGCGAAAATTGCTCAAGCCGTTACCAGTATCAATGCTTTTAAAGGGGTTGAATTTGGGATTGGTTTTGAAATGGGCTTTAAACCAGGCAGCCAAGTTATGGATGAAATTGTCTGGGATCAAGCAACTGGGTATACAAGAACTTCAAACAATCTAGGTGGTTTTGAAGGTGGTATGACAAATGGAATGCCAATCGTTGTTAGAGGTGTTATGAAGCCGATTCCGACATTGTATAAACCTTTACAAAGTGTCAATATCGATACAAAAGAGCCGTACAAAGCAAGCGTAGAGCGTTCTGACAGTACTGCTGTGCCCGCTGCTAGTGTTGTTTGTGAAGCGGTTGTGGCAACAGAAGTTGCTCAAGCAATGTTGGAAAAATTTGGTAGCGATGCTTTTGAACAAATGAAAGCAGAAGTTGACTCTTACCGCCGCTATACTCAAACGTTTTAATTCAAATTAAAAAATGGAGAGTGAAGCGGAATGGATAAAAAGGTTTTGATCATTGGATTAGGCTTGATCGGCAGTTCAATTGCTTTATGTATAAAAAAAGAGCATCCAGCTGTAACGATCATCGGGATGGATAATCAAGAAAGTTCTGTAGACTTTGCGTTAAAGCGAAAAATCATTGACCAAAAAGAGAGCACAATTGAAACAGCAGCGGTACAAGCAGATATTATTTTTTTATGTACGCCTGTTAAAAGTATGTTGAACCAACTCAAACTATTAGGAACCTTGTCATTAAAACCAGAGGTAATCATAACAGATGTTGGCAGTACGAAATTAGAAATTATTGAAACAGCTCAAGCAGCTGGGTTAAAAACGTTTATCGGTGGACATCCTATGGCAGGCTCACATAAATCTGGTGTGACGGCAGCGGATGAAAACTTATTTGAAAATGCGTATTATATTTTAACCGCTTCAGAAGATGGAACACAAAAGCAAGTCCAGCAATTACAAACCATTTTACAAGGAACACGAGCAAAATTTGTGGTTCTTACAGCAGAGGAACATGATCAAATTACAGGAATGCTCAGTCACTTACCACATATTATTGCAGCGGGTCTAGTCAACCAAAGTAAGGTTTTCAATGAAGAACATCCCCGCTCACGACAATTAGCGGCTGGCGGTTTTCGTGATATTACCCGGATCGCTTCTTCTGATCCGCAAATGTGGACTGATATTTTGCTGAGTAATAAAGAGGCGTTATTAACGTTGATGCATTCATGGCAAACTGAAATGGAACAAGTTTCCGATTGGATCCAAAATGAAAATAGTGAAGCGATTTATCAGTTTTTCTATGAAGCAAAAGAAACAAGAAATCAAATGCCTGTTCACAAAGAGGGCGCAATTCCAGCCTTCTATGATTTATTTGTTGACGTACCGGATGTCCCAGGTGTGATTGCAGAGATTACAGGTTTATTAGGTAAAGCAAACCTCTCGTTGATTAATTTGAAAATTCTTGAAACTCGGGAAGATATTTACGGTATTTTACAATTAACCTTTAAAAGGCAGGATGATTTAGAAAAAGCGAAAGTGACTATTGAAAAAGAGACAGAATATTTGTGCTATGAAAAATGAGATTTTGTATAGTAGTTGCTTTGAAACATGCCGAGAAATACAACAATATTATGAGTTGATATTGATTGCTCCTGCAATTACTCGTCGCACGAAAAGACTTGGTACAATGTGACTGAAAGGAAGGTTGCTTCCTTCAGTTATTAAGATGTTGAAAAGTACAAGATGTAGCGAAGCGGAACGTTGTTACCATGTGTTATCTAGCTTCAAGAGCTAACTCTTCGGGAAAAAGATAAATTCTAAATGAGGCAAAAAACACCTCAGTTAGAATTTCCTATTTTTCTGTCAGAGTTGAACGAGCTCGCTGCGCTTTTAAGTTTAGGAGGGATTTTTTGGATTTAGTTATTAATAAAATTGGTTTGAATGGGGTAATTGATATTCCTAGTGATAAATCGATTTCTCACAGAAGTATTATGTTTGGTGCTATTGCTGAAGGGAAGACGACGATTCGCAACTTTTTACGTGGTGATGATTGTTTAAGCACTTTAAAAGCTTTTCAAGATTTGGGGGTTAAAATTGAAGATGATGGCGAAGTTATAACCGTTCATGGTAATGGTTTCTCAGGATTGAAACCTGCGAAGCAAGCAATTTATGTTGGAAATTCTGGGACTACGATTCGCTTGATTATGGGGATTTTGGCAGGAACATCGTTCACTACCGAATTGTTTGGTGATCATTCGATTGCTAAACGTCCTATGAATCGAGTAATGCTACCGATCAATCAAATGGGTGCTGTTTGTACAGGGCATGATGGGACAGAGTTTCCGCCGCTGACAGTGAAAGGTACAGAAAAACTAAGCCCTATTCATTATCAAATGCCTGTTGCGAGTGCTCAAGTTAAATCAGCGATTTTGTTTGCCGCTTTACAAGCTCATGGTGAATCCGTTATTGTAGAAAAAGAGAAGACGCGTGATCATACAGAAGATATGATTCGTCAATTTGGCGGTGATATTTCAGTTTCAGGAAAAGAAATTAGAATCAGTGGACCACAAAAGTTAGTTGGACAAGAAGTAGTGGTGCCAGGGGATATTTCTTCAGCGGCCTTCTTCCTTACGGCAGGACTGATCATTCCAGATAGCAAAATCATTTTAAAGAACGTTGGCTTAAACCCAACTCGTACGGGAATCATTGATGTTATTCAACAAATGGGTGGAAAGCTACTAGTACAAGAATCGGGTAGTGAAGCCAATAAAGCTGGAACTTTAACCGTTGAAACAAGTGATCTTAAAGGAATTGAAATCAGTGGAGAAATTATTCCAAGATTAATCGATGAACTACCGATCATTGCTTTATTAGCCACTCAGGCTGAGGGAACCACAATTATTCGTGACGCTGAAGAGTTGAAAGTAAAAGAAACGAATCGGATCGATGCAGTCGCAACTGAGTTAAACAAAATGGGAGCTAAAATCGAGCCAACTGATGATGGATTAATTATTCATGGTAAAACACCACTAAACGGTGCGAATGTAACAAGTTATGGAGACCATCGCATTGGTATGATGCTGCAAATTGCGGCTCTTTTAGTAGAAAGTGGCAAAGTTGAATTAGACAAAGCGGAAGCAATTTCAGTTTCTTATCCAAGATTTTTTGATGATTTAACTAAATTATATTGATAAACGGAGGAATGAAGATGAAGGGGATTATTTTAATTGGTTTTATGGGAGCGGGGAAAACCACTGTGGGAAAACTGCTTTCAGAAAAAACGGGTATGGAACACATCGATTTTGATGATAAAATCGTTGAAGAAATAGGAATGACAATTCAAGAATATTTTGATTTACACGGTGAAGAAGCATTTAGAGAACGAGAAACGAATGTCTTAAAACGCTATATTGATCATAATCAAGTTGTATCAACAGGTGGCGGCATTGTCATGAGACCGGAGAATCGGGAACTATTAAAGCAAATGGCACCTGTTATCTATTTACAAACAAAGCCAGAAGTGTTTATTCCGCGTTTAAAACACGATCATACCACTGTTAGACCTTTAGTTGTGTCAAAATCCCCAGAGGAAATTAGACAGGTTTTTGAGCCTCGTATCCCTTTTTATGAAGAGAGTTCTAGCTTAGTTGTTGCGACAGATGATCGAACGCCAGAAGAGATTGTTCATGAAATTCTAGAAAATATATAGGTAGGTGAGTCAATGAAAGTCGGTTATTTAGGTCCAGAAGCTTCTTTTACTCATAATGCAACTAGAACTGCCTTTCCAAATGAGGAATTGGTTTCGTATCATTCAATTCCTGCGTGTATTAAAGGGGTTGAATTTGGGGAGGTCGATCTAGGCGTCGTACCAATTGAAAATACGATTGAAGGCTCTGTTAACACTACGGTAGATTATCTTTTTCATCAGACAACCATTCCGGTCGGAGCCGAAATTGTACTACCGATCTATCAACAATTTATGGTGTCTAAAAAGAATCAAGCGCGATGGCTTGAAACAACGAAAATCATGTCACATCCACAAGCTTTAGCGCAATCACAAGAATTTATTCGTACTTATTTTCCACTGGCTGAGCTTGAGGCAACACCATCCACTGCCTATGCCGCAAATTTTGTTGCCAGTCATCCAAACCAAAAAATCGCAGCGATTGCACCGAAAATGTCTGCTGAAACGTATGATCTTGAAATAGTTGGGAAAGATATTCAAGATGTAGAAATCAATCAAACACGATTTTGGGTTTTAGGCGCCGAAAAAATTGAGTTACCAATTCAATCAGAACACCAGAAGCTGACAATTGCTTTGACGATGCCAAATAATATGCCAGGTGCACTGCATAAAGCATTATCAGCATTTAGCTGGCGAGATATTGACTTGAGCAAAATCGAGTCACGTCCATTAAAAACAACATTGGGAGAATATTTCTTTTTAATTGATATCAACGTTCAAAAACCACAATTATTACTGGATAACGCTTTAGAAGAAATACGTTTAATGGGTGGAACTGTAAAAATATTCGGAAATTATGCGATTCATCCAATCAACGGGGTATAAAGATCTGAAAAGGTCTTTTTATTTTTTGTTAAATTTTAACTAACTAATAGGAATTTCTATTAAAATAAGGTATGCTTATAACTGTTGTTAATTGATAGTGAGGTGGAAATAATGAGCCGCGTGGATCGTTATAAACATATACATGATAAAGCAAAACCAATAGAAGAGAAAAATTCCTTTAATCCTAGAAAAGAAAAAAATCATTCTGAAGAACCTAGACAAAGCTATTATCGAGGACTAGAAACATTTCCTGACCAAGAGCCCACAGAGCATCAGGAAAACTATTCGGGACAAGACAATTCAAATGGCCCGTCAAAACAAATACCCAAAAAAGAGAAAAAACCAAAAAAAATCAGAAAAAAGAGAAGATTTAGTTGGCCTAAAAGAATTGCATTATTCTTTGTCTTGCTGATTGTTTTAGCTGTAGGATTCTTTTTTAAAGGTAAATCATATGCAGAAAATGATGCATCTTTGCCTAAAGAAGCACTTGAAACATTTAATGGTGTGAAAAGTGCAAACGGCGCCAACAATATTTTGATTTTGGGTAGTGATACAAGAGGAGAAGATGCTGGACGTGCAGATACCATAATGGTACTACAATTAGACGGACCATCTAAAAAGCCTAAATTGATTTCATTTATGCGAGATATATTCGTTGATATTCCAGGCTATGATGCAAATAAAATCAACGCTTCTTATGCTCTAGGCGGTGCGGATTTAGTTCGCCAAACATTAGCGGAAAATTTCAATATTCAATGTAGATATTATGCGAAAGTTGATTTTCAATCCTTTGAAAAAATTGTTGATTCGATGTTCCCAAGCGGAGTTAAAATCGATGCTGAAAAAGACTTGAATTTAGATGGTGTCGATATCGCCAAAGGGCAGCAAAGTATGGACGGGCATACACTTTTACAATATTCTCGTTTTAGAAAAGATGAAGAAGGCGACTTTGGTCGTGTTCGCCGTCAGCAACAAGTGATGTCGGCTGTTATGGGGCAGTTGAAAAATCCTTTAGCATTACTTCGTACACCTGAATCATTAGGACGTTTAGTTGGTTATATGTCTACAGATATCCCGACGACGTTTATGTTGAAAAATGGTCCTTCTTTGATGCTAAAAGGTGGAAGTGGGATTGAACGCTTAGCGGTTCCAGTAGAAGGTTCATGGAGTAACGATGAAAGCTACTATGCTGGGAGCATTCTTCAAATTGATTTAGAAACGAATCAAAAGGCAGTTCAAGAATTTCTTGGGCAATGAGGATTTTATTTAAATATTAACTGATTTATGCTATATTTATACTAACGTGCAAAATGAGTGAAACGAGGTTACAAAATGAAAATTGCTGTTGTGACAGATAGTACAGCCTATTTACCCGAGCGAATTAAGAACTCTCCTAATCTGTTTATTATCCCCATTCCAGTTATTTTAGATGGTAAGATATATAACGAAGGTGTCGATATCGAAGCTGATGAATATTATGAGCTATTAAATAATAGTAACGAGTTTCCAACAACTTCTCAACCTGCATTAGGCGAAGTGATTGAACTCTACAAAGAAATTGCTGCTAAGGGATATGATACGATTATCAGTATTCATCTTTCTTCTGGGATTTCAGGTTTTGTGAATACATTATTTTCACTAACGGATTCAATCGATGGTGTTACACTTTATCCTTATGACTCTAAAATTACAAGTGTGCCAATGGGGCATATGGTAGAAGCTGCTTTAGATTTAATCAAAGAAAATGCTAGTCTAGAAGATATTTTTGCTAAGCTAGACATCATTCGTGATAACACGTACGCTTATTTAATTGTTGAGGATTTGAACAATTTGGTACGTGGTGGTCGTTTAACGAATGGAGCAGCTCTGATTGCCGGTTTATTAAAAATCAAGCCGATTTTGACTTTTGAAGATGGTAAAATTGTCTTATTTGAAAAAATCCGTTCAACTAAAAAGGCCTTTGCTCGTGCAGAGGCAATTATCGGTAAACGGGACCAAGAAATTGGCCGACCCGTTAAATTATATGTGATTCATGCCAACAACTTAGCTGTTGCTGAGGAAGAAAAAGCAAAACTTCAAATTAAGTATCCAAATGCAGTTATTGAAATCGGTCATTTTAACCCTGTTATTGGGACTCATCTCGGTGAGAAAGCTATTGCTCTTTGTATTTCAGCGCAATAAATAAATTATATTAAAATAAGGATGAAACAAAACGATTCTTTCGTTTTGCTTCATCCTTATTTCGATTCTTAAAAAGTATTTTTGAGGTTGACGATCAACTATCAATGTGTGACTAAACGTATACTTCAACTAAAAAGAAATAGTATGCTACAATAATAGAAAGAGAATCCTTTTTTACTACAATCAATAAAAAATAACAATTCAATAGTCATTTTTCTTTAAAAGTAAGGTATACTTAAAGAAAAGGAGGGCGAGTGGATGAATCTAATAGAAGAACGTTTACAAAAAGAAAAAATGAAACAAGTTCAACTGCTCGCTGCATATTATCAAGTAGTTAATCGATTGCCGCTAGGCGTTAAGCGTGATCAGATGATTCGTGATATATTAGCTTGCAAAGATAAAATAAAAAAAATCAATCAACAACTAACAGAGTTAAATAAAGGTTGAAATTCTATTTTTAAGAGGAGCGTATTTTGGGTATAGATTTTTTTACAGTGTTACTCACAGCTTTTGTTGTGATCATGTATGTTTATTTAATCTTGGTTAGAAAAAGCATTTTGATCAAGAGTGTCAAAAGAAAACTTATCTATGGATTAGTGATTGGGGTAAGTCTATTTATCCTTATTAGTACGCTATTTATTGAACAATCGCTCGATCAAAGACTGCGTAGTTTCTTAGCAATGTTACTTGTTTTGAGTTTTTTACTAGATGCAAAAGGTCTTTCGGATGATCGACTCATTTTAGGACCGTTTGATAAAAATGGTGTGCTGTATCGAGATGTAGAAAAAATGGCATTATTGCTTAAGGAAAATGAAATTCGTTTGAATTATTTTAAAAATGGTCGTCGTGGCCCTATGATGAAATTCTCAATTTCATTAGAAGATCTATTGGCGTTTCTTTCCGATCGTTTGAATGAAGAGGCTGAAATCAGTATTTTAGTTGAGGAAGACAAGCAGTAATCAACCACTTAAAGGAGAAATTAGACAGCTGATTTCTCTTTTTAATTCATTTTGAGGGTCAGAAATTACATTCATAAAGTTTTTCTAAAATAATAGTCAATTTTAGTAGGTATTTCTTAAACAATTTGCTATAATGTGCAGAGAAATTCTGAAAGGAAGTATTGTTGTGAATAAAGAAATAGAGCAACGAATTGCTGAATTACGTGAAAAATATAAAGAGTTGCCACCAGAGAAAAAAGCAGAGTGGGAACGGCATATAAAAAAGAGAAATTTTTTGAACTATAAAAAAATAGAATTGGTTAAATCTGAGTTGCTCCGTTTAGAAGCTCGTCGTGCACAATTAGAACTATGTGATAAGGAAAAAGAGCTTGGATTAATAGAAAAGAAAATTACCTGTAAAAAAGAAAAATTATTACGGTACTTAGGGAAACAACTCAATCAGTAATGAATAAGGGGGATACGAGATGGAGTTTGTTTATTTAATTATTGTATTTGCTTTTGCGATCACCTTTTCAAATGTCTTTAATCGAATCGTGCCGATCATTCCATTGCCGATCGTACAAATAATTGTAGGGGTTTTGATTGGAATTACCTCTATTGGTCGTGAAATCGTATTTGAACCAGAAATATTTTTAGTGATGATCATTGCACCATTGTTGTTCCGAGAAGGGGAACGAAACGATACTGCGGCTACTATGAAAAATTTTAGTGTCATTTTATTTTTAGCTTTCATTGGTGTTTTGATTACTCTTGTAAGCGTAGGCTGGGCTTTACATATGGTTATACCAGCTTTACCGATCGCCGCTTGTTTTGCATTAGGTGCAGCCTTAGGACCTACAGATGCAGTTGCTGTAGGTTCTTTATCTGGAAAAATTCAAATCCCGCCTAAAGCGATGCATATTTTAGAGGGTGAAGGCCTAATCAATGATGCTTCCGGCGTTACAGCATTCCAATTTGCGCTAGCGGCTTTATTGACTGGGAGTTTTTCAGCTGCCGATGCAGGAATTACTTTAGTTGTCTCTAGTATTGGAGGCGCTTTTGTAGGTGCTATCTTAGTGATGATCAAACGTCAAGTTGTCATGATTTTAGAAAAAGCTTCAGCAAGAGATGTTACAGGTTATTTACTATTGGAACTATTGTTGCCTTTTTTAGCCTATATGGTCGCTGAATTATTTCATGTTTCTGGAATCATTGCAGCGGTAGTAGCTGGTGTTATGCAAGCAGCGAGTTTTAAAAAGGTCTCTTTGTTTGAAGCGGAGCTTTCTAGTGTTTCTGAAAGTACTTGGGGCACAATTACGTTTATGCTAAATGCCCTTGTCTTTCTATTTTTAGGAATTGAATTATCTCAAGTCTTTTCACCTATTTGGAATAGTGAGACATATTCTAACAGCTTTTTGATGTTGGTTATTTTGATTTTAAGTGTGACGTTGTTTGTTGCTCGATTTTTCTCCATTTTTGTGATTTATAGTGTAAAAAACGGCTTGAAAAACGTCTGGCATTCGATGAATGAAATGCTGATTTTAACGTTTGGCGGCGTCAAAGGAACCGTTAGTTTGGCGACTATTTTCATTTTACCGTTGACTTTAAATGGACAAGATTTTCCTGAACGCTCGTTACTCTTATTTATCACTGCTTGTGTGATTTTGGTCACGTTAGTTGGAGGGATTCTTGTTTTACCATTTTTAACCGACTCAGATGAGATTGAAAGTACAAATATGCAAGGGATAATGCTGTTGCAAGAGGTCATCGAAAAACTTAAAAAGATAAATCAAGAAGATCCTCATGTTGAAATGAATGTTGTGATTGAAAATTATCAAGATCGCGTAAAAGAACTGTATACAGAACAACTACCGTCGGATCAACGACAAGAAGTGCAAGAGTTACGAGCATTGATTGTTTCGATTGAACGAGATGGTTTGGAAGAGAGCTTTCGTCAAAAAGAAATCGGAATTGAAGGCTATCGGTTATATGAACGTTTGATATCAAGAATGGAACGTTCAATTGCTAGGCAGTTACTATCGATTATCGGTTTTTGGTTGCTGTTTGTTCGGCAAATCATTGCGTTTTTTATCCATCCAAAGCATTTATTCGCTCAGAAAGATGAAGAAAATAGACGAGAATTCCAAAAAGAAGAACTAGAAAATGTTCGCCAGGTCTTTTTACAAAATACAGAGGTTATTTTAAAAAGTTTGGATAATCTAAATGGTATTTACGATGAAGAAATCATTCGCTTCTTTATTGAAGGACGGCTACAATTGGCGCATAGGCTAGAAGATGGGACGTTTATTGATTCTTTCATTGTTCGCTCTCAATCTAACTATGTAAAAGAACTATTGATTGGCTATCAGGAAGAACGAAAAGTGATCGATGAATATGAAATCTCTGGAAAAATAACTTCTCTTGAAGCAAATGAATATCGGAAAAATGTCAATTTGCTAGAATCCTATTCGATCAACGATATTTCAAGTGCTGTTCCACTAAGGAAACTGACAAGAGAATTAAAAAAAGAAGCAGACTAAGAAAACTAGCTTCTTTTTTTTACTTTTTTTTGATACAATAAGCAGGATGAAAAGGGCGTGAGCAAATGAACGAGTTAAAAGTAACTGAATTAACGAAAACGTATGGAGAGAAAACATTATTTGATCAGATTTCTTTCCATATTCATGATAAAGATCGGATTGGCTTGATTGGGACAAATGGGACTGGAAAAACCAGTTTGTTGAATATTCTTGCGGGTAAGGATAGTGGAGATGGTGATGGTCAGGCGATCCAACAGCCAAATGACTATCAAATCGGCTATCTTTCTCAAGATAAAGAGTTTGATCCGGAGCTATCCGTTGTAGAAGCCGTTTTCCAAGGCGAAACACCAATTATTCAAGCAGTTAAAAACTATGAGTTGGCGCTACTTGCATTAGCAGAAGACGGACTAGATCCTACTGCTCAAAAACAATATGCTCAAGCAGAAGAACGCATGAATAAAGAGGATGCCTGGACAGCAGATACAGATGCTAAAATTATTTTACAAAAACTAGGGATTGAAACCTTGCACAAAAAAATAGGTGAGTTATCTGGAGGACAAAAGAAACGTGTCAGTCTTGCCCAAGTATTGATCGAATCACCTGACCTATTATTATTGGATGAACCGACCAACCATCTGGATTATGAAGCGATCAATTGGTTAGAAAGCTTTTTAAACGGCTACCGCGGAGCCATTTTAATGGTGACCCATGATCGTTACTTTTTAGATCGGGTCACAAACCGAATCTTCGAACTTTCTTTTGGAAAACTATACGAATACAAGGGGAATTATGAGGCGTATATTATTGCTAAGGCTGAGCGTGAACGAGTCGGTGTTGAACAAGAAGAAAAAAGAAAACAACTCTATAAACAAGAGTTGGAATGGATGCGCGCTGGTGTTAAAGCGCGAGGAACGAAACAACAAGCACGGCAAGATCGTTTCCATGACCTAAAAGAAAATCTCCATCAAGTTGATCAAAAAGGTCAGCTGGAAATGGATGTAGCAACCCAGAGACTGGGTAAAAAAGTTTTAGAAATCCAAAATGGTGATTATCAAATCGAACATAAAACAATTTTGAAAGAATTTGATATACTTATCCAAGCAAAAGATCGGATTGGGATAACTGGGAAAAATGGTGCTGGCAAATCAACATTATTAAATATCCTCGCGGGTCGTATAGAGTTAGACGCTGGATTCTATTCAATTGGTGAAACAGTTAACTTGGCTTACTATACGCAACAAAATGAAGCGATGGACCCTAACCAACGCATGATTTCTTATTTACAAGAAGCGGCGGAACAAGTGCAACGGAGCGATGGAACCACTATCGGTGTTGCTGAATTATTGGAACGGTTTTTATTTCCTCGTTTCATGCATGGAACAGTTATTGGGAAACTTTCTGGTGGTGAAAAACGCCGGCTATATTTATTAAAACTTTTGATTGGTCAGCCAAATGTGTTATTATTGGACGAGCCGACAAATGATTTAGATATTGATACCTTAACTATTCTAGAGGATTACATTCAAACGTTTAAAGGCGCTGTAATCGCTGTTTCTCATGACCGTTATTTCCTTGATAAAACAATGGACAAACTATTGGTTTTTCAAGGAGAAGGCCACATCACGACTTATTTTGGATCGATGAGTGACTATTTAGCGGTAAGTAAAGAGCCCACGAAAAAAGCAACGAAAACAGAAGTAAAACCAACTAGTGAAGGTGAAAAGAAAGCAAAAACAAAGTTAACATATATGGAACAAAGAGAATGGCAAACAATCGAAACTGATATAGCACAACTTGAAGAGCGATCAGCTAAAATTACAGAAGAGATGAATCACCAAGGTGATGATTTTACAAAACTACAACAGCTTCAAACCGAATTGGCGACAGTGGAAGAAGAACTGGATGGAAAAATGGATCGCTGGGAATATTTGAGTGAATTTGCAGAAAACTAGGAGGCACAAACTATGGAAGAAGCATACTTAGAATTAGGCCGTAAAATTTTAGAGGAAGGTCATCTAAAAGAAGACCGGACTGGAACAGGGACGCGGAGTATTTTTGGGCATCAAATGCGTTTTGATTTATCTGAGGGATTTCCCTTATTAACGACTAAACGAGTGCCTTTCGGCTTGATCAAAAGCGAACTTTTATGGTTTTTGAATGGCGATACCAATATTCGTTACCTCTTACAACACAACAATCATATTTGGGATGAATGGGCGTTTGAACGTTATGTGAAAAGTGCCGATTACAAGGGACCTGATATGACTGATTTTGGCCATCGTGTTTTAACAGACGAAGTGTTTAAGCAAACTTACGAAATAGAACATAAAAAATTCTGTGAAGCAATTTTATCGGATGAGGTATTTGCTGCCAAACATGGTGAATTAGGCAACATTTATGGTGCACAATGGCGTCATTGGGAAACAAAAGAGGGTGGATTTATCGATCAATTAAAAAATGTTATTGCGATGATCAAAAAAACACCAGATTCAAGACGCTTGATTGTTTCAGCTTGGAATCCAGAAGATGTTCCTTCGATGGCGTTACCGCCGTGTCATACGATGTTTCAATTTTATGTAAATGATGGAAAATTGAGTTGTCAATTATATCAACGTAGCGGGGATGTTTTTCTAGGTGTACCTTTTAACATTGCTAGTTATGCCTTGCTGACTCATTTGATTGCGCATGAAACAGGTTTAGAAGTAGGCGATTTTGTCCACACGATCGGCGATGCTCACTTGTATACTAACCACATCGAGCAAATGAATGAACAACTGGCTCGAGAAGTTCGAGCGTTTCCTACATTAAAATTAAATCAAGAAAAAAAATCGGTATTTGATTTTGAAATGGAAGATATTGTCATTGAAGGATATGATCCCCATCCTGCAATCAAGGCGCCAATTGCCGTTTAATTTGAAAGGAGTTCCCCGATGTTAGCAGCTATATGGGCACAAGATGAACAAGGAACGATTGGAAAAGAGAATCGCTTACCTTGGCATTTGCCAAATGATCTAAAGTTTTTTAAACAAATGACGGAAGATAACACCATTGTGATGGGTAGAAAGACTTTTGAGGGAATGGGCAGCCGCCCGTTACCAAATCGTCAAACAATTGTTTTAACTAGAGATAAAGAATACCGAGCAGAAGGCGTTATTGTATTTCATACTGTGGAAGAGGTGCTTGAATACGCAAAAACTTTTGCTGGAATTACGTTTATTTCAGGTGGTTCAGCGGTATATGAGGATTTTTTACCTTATTGTGATGTGTTGTATCGCACCGTCATTAATCATTCATTTGAAGGTGATACCAAATTTCCTGCTGTTGCTTGGGATGAGTGGACATTGATCAACTTAAGTGAAGGGGAACAAGATGAAAATAATCATTATGCCTACCAATTTGAAACCTATCAGCGTAAAGTGATTGCAGAGTAAAATCATTTATGCCACTTAAACAAAAGAAACAAAGAGTCTGGGACATAACTTTTCAAGTTATGTCCCAGACTCTTTGTTTCTAAATATGATTGCGATATAAACCAACAACTTTACCTAAAATACTGACATTATTTAAAATAATTGGATCTAAAGCATCATTTTCTGGCTGTAGACGAACATGGTCCGTTTCTTTAAAGAAACGTTTGCAGGTTGCTTCATCTTCATCCGTCATGGCAATCACAATATCACCGTTTGAAGCAGCACTTTGTTTGCGGACGATGACTTGATCACCATCTAATATCCCAGCATTGATCATACTTTCTCCTCGAATCGTCAGCATGAATAAAGCATTTTCTTCTGTTCTTAGGTCAGGTGGGAGCGGGAAGAAGTCAGATGCTTCTTCAACTGCTAAAATAGGCTCACCAGCTGTAACAACACCAAGCATAGGGATCACAGTAGGTTTGACCCCGATTCTTTCTAGACCGTCTGCTGTCAATTCAATGGCTCTTGGCTTTGTAGGGTCACGCAGGATCATTCCTTTTTTTTCTAAACGGGCTAAATGGCCATGGACAGTGGATGTCGAAGAAAGGTCAACTGCTTTTCCAATCTCTCTTACGGTTGGAGGATAACCTTTAAGTTCAACTTGTTCATATATATATTTTAGTACTTCAATTTGTCTTGTGTCTGTACGTTTCACCACAATCCGCACCTTCTTTCAATTTATATTTTTAGTGTACCATAGTTTTGTACAGGAATCAAACAAGCGTTCGTGTTTCTGTTAAACGTGGCTTTAGGTTAATTTTTACTAAAAAGTAAGTAGGCTTTCAATGTTAAATTCTGTATTTAAAGGTACTTGTTTCCCTTTTTTATTAAGAATATAGTTGTATTTTTGGCGCTCATCTTATAAGATAGACATGGAAAGTAAAGGAGGTAAAAGCATGTTATCATCAGAAAAAATGACTCGTATCAACGAACTTGCCAAAAAAGCAAAAGAAAATGAGTTGACTGAAAAAGAAAAAGAAGAACAAAAAGTGCTTCGTCAAGAATACCTAGCTGCTTTTCGCGGCGGTATGCGTCACCATATCGAGGGCATGAAAGTCGTTGATCCTAAAGGGAATGACGTTACACCAGAGAAGTTAAAAGAGATCCAAAAGGCAAAAGGCCTGCACAATAGAAAATAATTTCAGTTTTTTTTACTAAAAGTAATTGCTTTCATAAACGAAATACGCTAAACTATAGTTAATAAAGGTAAAAAAAACCTAAATAGGAGATGATTTTTTTGTTCGACAACACTGATCAGTTAGGCGTCAACACGATTCGTACATTGAGTATTGAAGCAGTACAAAAAGCAAACTCAGGCCATCCAGGCTTACCAATGGGTGCTGCACCTATGGCGTATGCGCTTTGGACAAAACATTTGAAAGTAAACCCAAAAACAGCTAGAAATTGGGTAGATAGAGACCGTTTCATTCTTTCAGCAGGTCATGGTTCTGCAATGCTTTATAGCTTACTTCATTTAGCAGGTTATGGCGTAACAATGGATGATTTGAAGAGTTTCCGTCAATGGGGTAGTAAAACTCCAGGACATCCAGAAGTCCATCATACAGATGGTGTTGAAGCGACTACTGGTCCTTTAGGTCAAGGGATTGCAATGGCAGTTGGAATGGCGATGGCTGAAGCGCACACTGCTGCGACATACAATCGCGATAGTTTCCCTGTGATTGATCACTATACGTATGCTTTATGCGGTGATGGTGATTTGATGGAAGGTGTTTCTCAAGAAGCGAGCTCGATGGCTGGGCACATGAAATTGGGCAAATTGATTGTGTTGTACGATTCAAATGATATCTCTTTAGATGGTCCAACTTCAAAAGCCTTTACAGAAAATGTTGGGGCTCGTTATGAAGCATACGGATGGCAACATATTTTAGTAAAAGATGGTAATGATTTAGAAGAAATTTCTAAAGCAATTGAAGCAGCCAAAGCTGAATCAGATAAACCAACCTTGATCGAAGTCAAAACAGTTATTGGTTATGGTGCTCCAAAAGAAGGCACATCTTCTGTTCATGGTGCCCCAATCGGAGCAGATGGCATTACTGCGGCTAAAACTGTTTATGGTTGGGAATATCCTGATTTTACTGTTCCGGAAGAAGTTGCTGCTCGTTTTAAAGAAACAATGGTAGAAAAAGGCGGCAAAGCTGAAACTAATTGGAATGACATGTTTGCAAACTATACAAAAGCACATCCTGAATTAGCAAAACAATTCAAACAAGCTTTTGCGGATGAACTTCCTGAAAATTGGGATAAAGAATTACCAACTTATGAGGTAGGTTCGAGTGCTGCAAGTCGTGTAACAAGTAAAGAAACAATTCAAGCAATCTCTAAGGCTGTACCAGGTTTCTGGGGTGGTTCTGCTGATTTATCTGCATCAAACAATACAATGGTCGCAGCAGAAAAAGATTTTGAACCGGGTCAATATGAAGGTCGCAATATTTGGTTTGGCGTTCGTGAGTTTGCCATGGCTGCAGCGATGAACGGAATTCAACTACATGGTGGTAGCCGTGTATATGGTGGAACATTCTTTGTCTTTACTGATTATTTACGTCCTGCGGTTCGTTTAGCAGCGATTCAAAATACTCCTGTAACTTATGTACTGACGCATGATTCTGTAGCGGTAGGGGAAGATGGCCCAACGCATGAACCTGTTGAGCAATTAGCAAGTATCCGTTGTATGCCTGGTGTTCAAGTGATTCGTCCGGCTGATGGGAACGAAACAGTTGCTGCATGGAAAATCGCTATGACGACTAAAGACGCTCCGACTGTTTTAGTTTTAAGTCGCCAAAACTTACCTGTTATTGAAGGAACCAAAGAACATGCTGGAGAGCTTGTTCAAAAAGGTGCCTATGTGATTTCTAAGCAAAAAGGTGAGAAACCAGAAGGAATCCTAATTGCAACTGGTTCAGAAGTGAACTTAGCCATTGAAACTCAAAAAGCATTGGCAGAACAAGGCAAAGATGTTTCAGTCGTTTCAATGCCAAGTTTTGATTTATTTGAAAAACAAACAGCAGAATATAAAGAATCTGTTTTACCTAAAGCTGTGACCAAGCGTGTGGCAATCGAAGCTGCTTCACCATTCGGGTGGGAACGTTATGTTGGTACAGCTGGTACAACTGTGACGATCAACCACTTTGGTGCTTCAGCTCCTGGCGATTTAGTCTTAAAAGAATTTGGTTTTACAGTTGAAAATGTCGTAACAAAATATAATGAATTATAAATAGTAAATGAAAAAGCAAAAGTCCGAATTAGTTGGACTTTTGCTTTTTTTGTTGGTGTAAATAGAGTGTATAATTTGTAAAAAAATGGATAGAAGAGAGCTTGTAACATCCGTGTAACATTTGCAATATTTTTCTATTTATTATAAAAAAGTTAATAAATAGAAATCTAAAGGATTCTTGATGGGAAATACAGTCCAAAAATAGACACCATGTAAACTGAACAAAACAATTGCTCCTGAAACTATAAAACAAAAATTTCAGCTAGATTACACTCACTTTAAAACTTCAAATTTCAGGAGTAAATAATTGTTTATAAAAAATTCCACGAGTAAAATGGTGTTACGATGTTCTATTGAGGAGGAACAAATGAATGGACGAGATCAAAACAAGAAGTAGTAGACACCAACAAAAAACACAGAAGAATAATCATAAAAGAATAGTTTCTGTGATTGGGACTTCATTAGTATTTCTTCCTGTCGCAGGGAATCTGTTACCATTGGGTGTTCAAGCGACAGAAGTTGAAACTCAAGGAGCAGTTTCACAACAAGCATTTATTGATTCTATTGGCTATTCAGCTACTTCAGTAGCGGATGCAAATGATTTATATGCCTCTGTCATGATCGCTCAAGCATTATTAGAGAGTAGTTATGGAACTTCAGGTTTAGCTGCGGCTCCAAACTATAATTTATTCGGTGTCAAAGGAAGTTATGGTGGACAAACAGTTTATATGCCTACAGCTGAATATTTGAATGGTGAATGGGTCACTGTAACCGAACCATTTAGAAGTTATCCATCCTATACTGAGTCGTTTCAAGACCATGCTAACGTGCTTAAAACAACGATAGCTTCAAGTGGTAACTATCATTACTCTGGTGTATGGAAAAGTAATACAACGAGTTATATGGATGCAACAGCGGCTTTAGCTGGTCGCTATGCAACGGATCCTAACTATGCAAGTAAACTGAACTGGTTGATTTCTACCTACGGTTTAACAGCGTACGATAGTGGTAGTACCGTAGCCACTACAGCCTATGAAAACCAAGCAAGCAGCGATCAAGCGGCAATTGGACAAAGTAGTGCCACTGTTGCTGGGCAAACATACACAGTAGCCTCTGGTGATACTCTTTGGGGAATCGCTGAAAAATACGGAGTTTCAGTGGATCAATTGATGGCTTCAAATGGTATCACAGCTGAATTGATCACTGTAGGACAAGTATTACAAGTTGCCTAAGAAAAGCTATCAACAAACAGTCATCTAGATGACGAATTGTTGATAGCTTTATTTTTATCGTTTTCCTGATCGCAATTCTTCTAAGCGACGTTGACGATTTTTAGTTAGATCTTTGATTCTCGGGCGAGGTAGAATCGACTCCGAAGTTGTAGTTGACTCCATTGAATGTGTTAAAGAATTATTTACATCAAACTGTTTTAAATAGTCAAGAACTTCGCGGACAATTTGTGTTGGAGTAGAAGCACCTGCCGTCACGGCTACTTGCTCCACATCATAAAACCATTTAGGATCGATTTGTGATACATCAGATATGCGGTGAGCAGGAACACCAGCCTGTTCAATGGAAACTTGAGCTAAGCGATTGCTATTATTACTTTTAGGATCACCAACAACGAGTGTTAAATCACAACCTTGTGCTTGTTCAACAACGGCTTCTTGGCGAACTTGGGTCGCTTTACAAATATCTTTATGAATAAGCACATTAGGATATTTTTTTTGAATCAATTCCATCAAATCGCTAACATCCCATTGGCTCATGGTTGTTTGATTAGTGACAAAAATTTTATCAGATTGCAAGTCTAAATCAGCAATATCTGTTTGATTAGCGACTAAATGAACATGTTCTGGCGACACACCCAATGCGCCTTCAGGTTCAGGATGATTTTTTTTACCAATATAAATAATTTCATAGCCATCTGTAACCTTTGCTTCAATCAACTCATGGGTGATCGTCACATCAGGACAAGTTGCATCAATCACGGTCAAGCCTTTTTCAACCGCTAATTGTTTGACTTTTGGTGAAGTTCCGTGAGCTGTAAAGATAACAGTTCCTTGATCAACTTGAGCTAAAATATCTTCACGACTAGCTCCATCTAAAGTGTGGATTCCAATGCTTTCAAAGGCGTCAGTCACATGTTTATTATGAACAATCATGCCTAAGATATAAATCGGGCGAGGTAAGTTTTCATCAAGCGAGGCATTTCTAGCGATGACCATTGCATCAACAACCCCATAACAATAGCCTCGCGGGCTAATATTAATAATTTTCATAAATAAAATAACTCCTACTTTACTATTTTTAAAGTCTCCTATACTATACAACATTACAACATGTTTGTTAAATTTATTTAAAGAGAACTTATCAATTGAGTAACAGTTGCAAAATGATAGCCAGATAAGTTGATATAAGCTATTATAAACACAAGACAGATTTTTTAGCTATACGAATATCAAACTGGAGGAATGAATCATGACTCAAATTTTTAACTCAGTTACTGAATTGATAGGGAAGACACCCATTGTAAAGTTAGGTCAGATTGTCCCAGATGGAGCGGCTGACGTTTTTGTGAAACTTGAATTTTTCAATCCAGGTGGAAGTGTAAAAGATCGGATTGCTTTAAGTATGATCGAGACTGCTGAAAAAAATGGCCAACTGAAAGCGGGAGATACAATTGTAGAACCTACTAGTGGGAATACTGGAATTGGTTTAGCAATGGTCGGCGCTGCAAAAGGCTATAAGGTCGTTATCGTAATGCCTGATACAATGAGTATTGAGCGTAGAAAATTAATGCAGGCTTATGGTGCTGAGTTATTATTGACTCCAGGAGCTGAAGGAATGAAAGGCGCAATTGCCAAAGCTACAACGTTATCTGAAAAAGAGGGCTTTTTCATGCCGATGCAGTTTGATAATCCAGCAAATCCGTTAACACATGAAAAAAAGACTGGTAAAGAAATTCAGGATGTTTTTGGACCAGCCGGTTTGGATGCATTCGTGGCTGGAGTAGGTACCGGTGGCACGATTACAGGTGTTGGGAAAGAATTAAAACGTGTGTATCCAAAAATTTCGATTGTTGCTGTAGAACCAACAGAATCGCCTGTTTTAGAAGGCGGTTCCCCGGGCCCACATAAAATTCAAGGGATCGGCGCTGGTTTTATTCCAAAAGTATTAGATACAGAAATTTATGGTGAAATTATTGCCGTACCAAGTGAAGAGGCAATGGAAACTGCCCGTCAATTAGCAGCGAAAGAGGGCTTGTTAGTTGGGATCTCAGCAGGAGCAGCTGTAAATGCTGCAATCCAAGTTGCTAAAGAGTTAGGTGCTGGAAAAAAAGTATTGACTGTTATTCCTGATAATGGGGAACGATATCTGTCAACGGCTTTGTATAATTTTCCTGAATAACTAGAGACTGAAGGAGAAGACGTAAATTTGGGTCTTCTCTTTTTTACTTGTTCAACCACACAAATAGTATGTAATAGTATAATAAAATACAAAAAATTGAGATAAACCTGCTATTTCCCCTACTATTTGCACGATTATTCTTGTCAAGTCAGATTAGAAATAGTATCATTTAGGAAAGAAGACTGGGAGGGGAACCAAATGGATAACGTATTGGTAAAGAATGCACTGGAAGAATTAAAAGAAGCCAATATTCGTATTACTCCTCAAAGATATGCAATCTTGGAATATCTAATTGAGAATCATAGCCATCCAACAGCTGATGAAATTTATCGTTCACTAGAAGATCGTTTTCCAAATATGAGTGTTGCGACTGTTTACAATAATTTACGTTTGTTTACTGATATTGGTTTTGTTCAGGAAATGAATTATGGTGATGCATCTAGCCGATTTGACTTTAGTTCAAAAAAACACTATCATGCAATCTGCCAAAATTGTGGCAAAATTGTGGATTTCCATTATCCAGGATTGGAAGATGTAGAGATGGCAGCAAGTAAATTGACTGGTTTTGAAATCAACGAACACCGACTAGAATTATATGGATTATGTCCTGATTGTCAAAAAGCCAAAAAAGAATGAAATGAGTGATAGAATGAGATCGATCCACACGGATAAGGCACCAAAAGCAATCGGTCCTTATGTACAGGGGAACATTGTGAATGGGCTATTATTTGCTTCAGGTCAAGTCCCGTTAAATCCTGAGACTGGAGATGTTACTGGTACTACCATAGAAGAGCAAACGCAACAAGTTTTGAAAAATATCGCAGCCATTCTCGCAGAAGTAGGGAGTGACTTTGATCATATTGTTAAAACAACTTGCTTTTTAAAAGACATGAACGACTTTGTTGCGTTCAACGAAGTTTATGCTACAGCATTTACAAATCATTTACCAGCTAGGTCAGCTGTGGAAGTAGCCCGCTTACCTAAAGATGTTCTGATTGAGATAGAAATTATTGCAATGGTTAATGAATAATTCTTTAATTTCACAAGCTAAGAAAGCTATGTTTCTTAGCTTTTTTAGCTTGTGAAAACAGCATTCATCCCCCGGTAGATGTTGATTCAAATGAAGAAACAGTTAAAAATAGAGAAGTTTGTGAAAAAATAAGTTAGTGATTCACAAGCAAAGAACTCGAATACACATCCTCACTTTGTTATATTTTTAGTATACCAGTAGATTTTTATTAAAATCATTGGTGAAAAATTTAACTTGAAAGAAGGGATTTACAAAATGAAAGTCGTAGTCGTAGGATGTACGCATGCAGGAACAGCTGCAGTCAAAAGTATTTTAACAAATCACCCAAACGCGGAGGTAACCGTTTATGAACGAAATGATAATGTATCATTTTTATCATGCGGTATCGCTCTATATGTTGGAGGAGTAGTGAAGGAGGCTGACAGTTTATTCTATTCAAGTCCTGAAGAACTAGCGTCACTAGGTGCTACAGTTAAAATGGAACATGAAGTCGAAACTATCGATGTTGATCATAAAACAATCACTGCAAAAGATTTGAACACAGGCAAAGTTGAAACAAAAGAATATGATAAATTAGTCATGACCACAGGTTCGTGGCCAATCGTTCCTCCAATCAAAGGAATCGATGCTGAAAACATTTTATTATGTAAAAACTTTAACCAAGCAAACGTAATTATCGAACGTGCAAAAGATGCGAAGAAAGTTGTCGTTGTTGGTGGAGGTTACATTGGTATCGAATTGGTAGAAGCTTTTGTAGAATCAGGTAAAGACGTTACTTTGATCGATGGTTTAGACCGTATTTTAAATAAATATCTGGACAAACCATTTACAGACGTTTTGGAAAAAGAACTTGTTGATCGTGGTGTTACTTTAGCTTTAGGTGAAAATGTTCAAGAATTCCAAGCGGATGCAAGCGGACATGTGAATAAAGTCATTACTCCTAGTCAAGAGTTTGATGCTGACATGGTGATTATGTGTGTTGGTTTCAGTCCGAACACAACATTGCTTAAAGATAAGGTAGACATGCTACCTAATGGTGCGATCGTAGTCGATAAATTTATGAGATCAAGCAATCCAGATATTCTTGCTGCTGGTGATAGTGCAGTTGTACACTATAACCCAAGCAATACAACAAATTATATTCCATTAGCAACAAATGCTGTTAGACAAGGAATGTTAGTTGGGTATAATTTAACAGAAGAAAAACTTGCTTATCGTGGGACACAAGGAACTTCTGGTTTATATTTATTCGGCTGGAAAATCGGCTCAACTGGTGTTACTCTAGAAAGTGCGAAAATGAACAACTTAGAGGTAGAAGCAACACAATTTGAAGATAACTATCGTCCAGAGTTCATGCCAACAACGGAAAACGTCATGATGGAATTAGTCTATGAAAAGGGCTCAAATCGTATTGTTGGAGGACAGTTAATGTCTAAATATGATATTACTCAATCAGCTAATACATTATCTTTGGCTGTGCAAAATAAAATGACGGTAGAAGATTTAGCTTTATCTGACTTCTTCTTCCAGCCCCATTTTGACCGCCCTTGGAACTACTTGAACTTATTAGCGCAAGCGGCATTAAAAGATATAGCTAAAAAATAATCATTAAAAACCTAGAGCTGGAATTCAGCTCTAGGTTTTTTAGTGTAATTAAGTAGAATATTTTGCATTTTAATGACTTTTTTGAGATGCTTGATGAGTAAACTTAAATGAGGTGTTGGAAAATGGAAATAAGAGAACGAGCTCTGCGCTCTCTATATGCTTTGATTGGAGTGGCAATTTTAGCTTTTGGTGCAGCCACGTTACGGATTGGTCAAGTTGGCTTAGATCCGTATACTGCAGCGAATATTGGCATCGGGAATGTTCTAGGACTTTCTTTAGGTGTTTATCAATTGATGATCAACTTTATTATTTTAGGAATTGTTTTTATTCTTGGAAGAAGCTACATCGGTATCGGAACAGTTATTAATATGGTTCTTACGGGTTTTTTTATTGATTTTTACACGTGGATTTACACGGATTTTATCACCATTAAAATCAATTTTTTCACTCAAAGCTTGGCTCTTGTAATTGGTGTGTTGATTTTTACATTCGGCGCGTCGTTTTATATGTCAGCAAAGCTCGGGAATGCTCCTTATGATGCTATCGCCCCAATTATAGTTGAACGAACTAAATTTCACTATCGATCAGTTCGAGTGAGCCAAGACATCTTTTTCGTTGTGCTAGCTTTTATTTTTGGAGGGCCAGTTGGAATCGGTACAGTAATTAATGCTTTTTTTACTGGACCATTAATTGATTTTTGGAATAAAAAAGTGAGTCAGCCAATAATTGAAAAAAGTATAAAAAGCAAAGTGGGATCCTAACAAACAGAATCAATACATAAAAAAACAAAGCAGCTCAGTTGCTTTGTTTTTTTGTGTCGGCTATCTTTTGGATGAAACCTTTAATTGGTAGCGCTTCCTCTGGTTCCCGTGATTTCTTTAGTATTAACTGTATAATATTGGATTTTTATTTTATAACAGTTTGGTTACAAATAGATTTGCATATACAAGTTTACAATTGCTTTCAAATCAACGTTTAAGGTCTTTTTGTAAAAGTTTTTTTGAATTATTGTTATAAAGTTAAAAAAAATAAGCATTTACGATTCATATCATTTCCAAAAATATTATATAGGTTATAAAGTCCGCAGGTAGAAGCTTAATTAAATTTTTACGTTGCTCGTGTTTTACGAAAGGAGAGTGTCTATTGGTTTTAGCAAGCTTCTAGTTGTTCGTTATGTGGTATTAATTTGAATGTAAGAGGAGGATAATCATGAAAAATGATCAGCAAAAAAGAAAAGCACTAATAAATCGAAAAAACAAAATAAATACCGTGCGTTATCATTAGTGTTGACAAGTAGTTTGGTTATTGCACCATTAACAGTTCCGCTGTCATTTTATTTACCAGGGGGAATTACTGCTCCTGCTGCAATTTTAGATGCAGAAATTTTATCCAACATTAGTAGTTCGAACAATAGTGGAACAACTACTGGAGCTCGTTGGGCTGCGGATGGTGCTTCGAAAAATGTTAATTTTACAATTTCTGGAAGTGAATTGATTGGCGGTTCAGTTATCACAAGCGGAACAAAACAAGCAGTTTTGACTATTCCAACTGCACTAAATGGCAAAGTTTCTCCAAATGGAGCAGCGCAAATTGATACAAATATCACATTGACCGTTGCTGATTTGACCTTCTTGACTGGAACGCTAAATGCAGTTAATAATCTATCAAACTTATTAACTGATATCGTTGATGGATCATTAGTTAATCAAAAAATCGATGCTTTAAATAATTTGGAAAATTTGGGGAGTGCTCAGTTTACCTCTAATGCAGTACTTTCTCCAGATGGTACTTATATTCATGCTGACATGGATGACGGACTAGGCTTAGTTTTGGCACAGAATGTCTCCTCTCTTTTACAAGATTTAAAAGCAGCCGTTGATGCTTTAAATGCGACAGGTAGCGGGATTGGCAGCAATGTAGTTGCAGCTGCAATCAATACTACGTTACTTCCAGTTAAAGGTACAGTTGAAACGGCTATTAATTTGGCTCTTCCTTTGGTGGGAATTGGCGGTGCTGGAGTCAATCAGTTGGCTGATGAATCAGTGTTAGGTAGTACGACCATCAATATTCCAACGACGGTTATTAGTCCAACAAGTTTAGCGCAAAATCTAGATGCACGTTTTGTTGGAACAGTTGTAAAAGCGGACGCAATTGATGTCAGTTTGATCAGCACGGCTAATGGAGTATCAGATATTTATTATGCTGGAAATGCAGTAGTAGTAGCACCGCCAGTAGTAACGAGTACAACTGGAACTTCAGCAACAGGTTACACGGTAACAGGTACAGCAACAGCAGGAGATACCGTTTCACTTAGAAATCTTGCCGGAACTGAACTTGGAACAGGAGTCGTTGATAGTAACGCCGGGTTCTCAATTGAGCTAGATGCTCAAGAGGTGGAACCATTACAACAATTAAATGCAGTAGCAATTGATGATGCACTTAATTCTAGTTTACCAACACTATTCACAATTCCAGCTGATCCTTCAGCAAATATTAAAGCACCAACTATCAGCAATGTGACTGGAACATCAAAATCAGGATACATTGTAACTGGTAAAGCAACTGCTGGAAACCTAGTCAAAATTCGTAATGCTGCTGGAAGAGTGATCGGATCGACCATTGCAACTGCAGCAGTAGGATCTTCCCTAGGCAGAACACATTTGCATTAGATGGTGATTTGCAATCGCTCTGCCAACAGGTTCTGCGACAGAGAATGAAGCTTTGACAGCAACTGCTGAAAATAATCTTGGAGATGTGAGTTCTGCAACACCATTCAAGACACCAGCTGATCCAACTGTTTTCGTAGCAACGCCGATCATTGATAGTGTTATTGGAAATTCAATGACAAGTTATACGGTAAAAGGAATTGCGACATCAGGAAATGATGTAGTTATTGAAAATGGTGGCGGAGAAGTCTTAGGTAGTGGAGAAGCCAATGATTCAGGTGCATTTGTCATCGAAATCCCTATTGGTTTTACACAACCGAAAGAGTTACTTTCAGCGATTGCAAAAGATAAAGAGGGCAATCGAAGTGAACCAGCTAAATTCAAATTACCAGCTGACTCAGGTGATGGTAACGGAAATGGCAATGGAACAGGCAACGGTTCTGGTAATGGTAGTAACTTAGGCAATAATGGCAGCTCAGGCTTGAAAAACCTAAGTAGTTCACAAAAAAATCTTCCTAATAACGGTGAAATCTTTAGTAATTGGGGAGTGTTAGGTGCTTTTGCTTTCTTCACCTTCAAACGTACAAACAAAAAAGAAGATGAATAAATCAGAAACATAATGCATTAACTTTCTATAAGGGTTAAAACATGAGGTGGGACAAGCGTCCTATCTCATGTTTTTTTAGTAAAAATGGACTGTTTTACCAGAATAGCTGAATTTTGGAAGAAAGAAACTTCCTTTCTGATTCTTTTTATCGTAAAATGAAATTAGACAAAATGAAAGGGAGGATATACACATGCCGATTCGCGTTCCAAAAGAGCTACCAGCTATTAAAGTATTAGAAAAAGAGAAAATATTTGTAATGGACGAAGATCGCGCCATGCACCAAGATATTCGTCCTTTAGAAATTTTGATTCTAAATTTAATGCCTAAAAAAGATGAAACGGAAGTTCAGCTTCTGAGACTATTAAGTAATACGCCTTTACAAATAAATGTTGATTTTTTGCATATGAGTAGTCACGACGCAAAAAATACATCTATTGATCACTTGAAACGTTTTTATCATCAATTTAAGGAAGTAAAGGATAAATTTTATGATGGTTTGATTATTACTGGCGCACCGATCGAGCAATTGCGTTTTGAAGAAGTTGATTATTGGGAAGAATTGCAAGAAATTTTTAAATGGAGTAAAACTCATGTGTTTTCAACGTTCCATATTTGTTGGGGAGCACAAGCTGGGTTATATTATCATCATAAAATCAATAAATATTCGCTAGACCAAAAACTATCAGGAATATTTGCACATGATGTTTTAACACCGACCTGGAGTATTTTAAAGGGATTTGATGATGTCTTTTTTGCGCCACATTCTAGATATACAGGGGTTAAAAAGAGCGATATAGATCAGACTGAGTCGTTAGAAGTTTTAGTTGAATCGGAAGAAGCAGGGCTTTTTTTAGTTGGAAATAAAAATAATCGTGCTTTTTATGCGATGGGGCATTTAGAATATGATCGTGAAACATTACAACAAGAATTTGAGCGTGATCAACATAAAGGGATAGAGCCTAAGCTACCTAAGAATTATTTCCCGAACAATAACAGAAGTGAGGTGCCACAGCTCCGTTGGCATATGGCTGCATCATTGTTATTTTCTAATTGGCTAAATTATGCAGTTTATCAAAACACACCATATGATTTAACTGATTTACTCGAAGTCGGGAAATATTAAATAGATAAAAATAAAACAAAGTGAAATAATGCTTTTGTTTTATTTTTTTATCTAAATACGTTCAAATCAAAAATGAAATCGTTACCTTTTAAATATAGTTCGATAATTTTTTGAAGCATTCTTTTTCCTTTTTTTTGAAAATAAACGTATTATGAGGAGAAGGAAGGAGGCCCAAGGTTGATGGAATGCTAAGGAATAGGTAGCTTGAATCATAACCATCACAAATACCATAGTTATTTATTAAGTTTGTCTTAGCAGAATAAATAACGTATTAATAGTATCAAAGGTTTAAAAAAATGAATCATGAGGTACATACCCCTAAATCAACATTATTTTGGGAGACGTTCCAAGATTTCAAAAAATGAATAGGCTTTAATTAACTATGTTGGAGGAATAATGATGAAAATACCTAAAAAATTTTTGAGCGGGTTGTTACTTTCCATACTATTTCTGTTTTCGTTCGTACCTGCTTTTGCACAAGAAATTGATGCAATCACAGCACCTACAGGAATCAAGGCTATAATCGTGATCATTCCCTTGATCGTAGTTTTAGTTTTATTGTTTATGAAGGTCGATATGATCATTGCAGGTTTTGTTGGTGGAGTTTTGGCAATGATCATTGGTGGAATTGGTTTAGAACAAGCCAATAAACAATTATTAGAAACAATTCCTATGATGTTAGGTATTACTGTCCCAATCATCAACTCAGCCGTTGCAATGGCCGTCTTTAAATCAGGCGGTTACTCAGCAGCACTGACACTGGCTAAACGAGGAACAAAGGGAAAAGTCGAATATGTTTCAGCATTTATTGTCGTTTTGTTAGCAGCAGCAACCTATATGTCTGGTATTGGCGGTGGTAGTGCTATGGTTATTGCACCACTGGCTTTTGTGGCAGTCGGAGTCGTTCCTGAACTAATTGCGGCAATGTCACTTGCTGCGGCGGTTTCGTTCACTACATCACCTGCATCTTTAGAATCAAGTATCGTTTCGAAGTTGGGTGACTTTAGTGTAGCTAAGTATGTTTCAGACATGCGCCCGATTTGGTTAGTGTTTTGTGCATTAGCTATTATTTTAGCTTTCTGGGGAACCAAACGTCGAAATTTGGGCTTTAAGGAAAATAGTGAGGATGAATATGCCTCAATGAGTAACAAAGCATTATTTAAATTGACTTTACCAGCAATCTTTTTATTGTTTGCGGTAATTTTTGGTCCTGTAGTCAATGATCTTGTTGGATTTGCTTTATTAACGCCTTTAGTTTATATGATAGTAACTTTAGCTTTGATTTATATCTGTTCAGATTTCACTTTAAATCAGTCTGTTGAAGCGATGGTGGATGGGTCAACCTATATTTTGACTCGATTATTCCAAGTAGGGATTTTTCTAGCATTTATTAATATTATTGCTCAAACAGGAACATTTGCGGTTATTGCCGGGATCGCTAGTGCCGCGCCGACCATGATCATGGTTCCAGTTGCAATTTTAACCGGGATTTTAATTGGTGTGCCAGCGGGTGCTTATGTAGGCTCCGTACTAACACTTGTATTACCAGTAGCTGTGTCCTTAGGTTTTTCTTCTATTGAACTTGGATTAGTTGCTGTTGGTGTTGGGTTAGGCAGTCAAATGAGTTTTGTTAATATTACGATGCAAGCCTTATCATCAGGATTCCAAATTCCAATTTTAGACGTTGTAAAAGGGAATGTAAAATGGATCAGTATAGCATCTCTCGTATTAATTCTGATTGGTTTCTTTATTTAGTTTAAATAGAAAGGGTGGAAATACATGGATATTTTAATTAAACAAGCGAGATTAAGTGATGGAGAAGCATTGCAAGATGTGGGGATCAAAGACGGTAAGATCGTTGCAATTTCAGAAAAATTAACGGATAACGCAGTCACTGTCATTGATGCAAAAGGCCGTGTTTTGATTCCTGGTTTGGTAGAAAGCCATATTCATTTGGATAAAGCTTTGATTGCTGATAGAAAACCAAATAAATCAGGAACTTTACAAGAAGCTATTAGTGTTACCGCAGAATTAAAGCCAACTTTTACCGAAGAAGATATTTACCAACGAGCAAAACGAGCGTTGGAAATGATCATTTCTCACGGTGTAACGGCCGTTAGAACACATGCGGAATTTGATCCAGCTCAAGGTTTTTCTGGCTTTAAAACCATTATGAAATTAAAAGAAGAATATCGTGATCTAATCGATATGCAAATTGTGGCATTCCCCCAAGAAGGGATTTTTAAAGCTCCTGGTACGGAAAAAATGATGTATGAAGCAATGGAAATGGGCGCAGATGTTGTCGGCGGGATTCCGTATAATGATGCTCCAGCGGATAAGCATATAGATTTAGTTTTTGAAATTGCTAAAAAATATGATAAAGACATTGATCTTCATCAAGATTTTAGTGATGAAGCAACAGATATTTCAATAGAATATCTATGTAAAAAAACGATAGCTGAAAACTATCATGGCAGAGTGTCAGTCGGGCATTTAACTGCTCTACATGCATTAGAACCAGAACGTTTAAATGAAATTTTATCATTAATGTCTGAAGCTCAAATCAGCGTGATGGCCTTGCCAGCAACAGATTTACATTTAGGAGCTAGAAACGATGTATACAATGTTCGCAGAGCTGTGACACCAATCAGAAAGCTTCGTGACGCTGGCGTCAATGTCTGTTTAGCGACTAATAATATTCGTAATGCGTTTACGCCTTATGGGAATGGTGATTTAATGCAAATTGCTATGTTAGCTATTCCGGTAGGTCATTTAGGCGGAGCAGATGATTTACCGACTGTTTTACCGATGATCACAGAAAATCCTGCTAAAGCTTTAGGTCTTGATCATTATGGCGTTCAAGTTGGCAATAAAGCTGACTTAGTCCTACTTGATACGAAGGTCAAAGCAGATGCTATTATTGATATTCCAGAGAGAAATTATGTTATTAAAAATGGAAAAATCACTGTCGAAGTAAAAAAAGAGGTCACCATCTTTAAATAAGTCGTTCTAAACAACCAGCTATCAATTGATAGCTGGTTGTTTAATTTCCGATAATCTTATTATGTAAACTAAATTAGATGAGAAAAAAACAAAATATAGTAATACTGAATACATCATGTAAGGCATATAAAAACGATTAATAACATATATTCTCAATTAAATAATGTAATTGAGAACGAAAAGAGAAATAGCTTGTATTTATAGTTAGTTATATGATACTCTTTATTATATAATAAATAATATTGGAGGTACAGGAAATGAAAGTTATTGTTTTAGGTTCATCGCACGGAGGCTACGAAGCAGTTGAGGAATTATTGAATTTACATCCAGATGCACAAATCCAATGGTACGAAAAAGGCGATTTTATTTCATTTTTATCCTGTGGTATGCAGCTTTATCTAGAAGGAAAAGTAAAAGATGTCAATTCAGTTCGCTATATGACTGGTGAAGAGATGGAGAGTAGAGGAGTCAACGTTTTTTCAAATACAGAAATTACTGCAATCGAACCTGAAAACCATCAAGTAGTGGTGAAAGATTTATTATCTGGAAAAGAACGCGTTGAAGGGTATGATAAACTAATCATCAGCCCAGGAGCAGTTCCATTTGAGTTAAATGTTCCAGGTAAAGAATTAGAAAATATTTATTTAATGCGTGGTAGAAAATGGGCAATCAAATTAAAAGCAAAAACCGTTGATCCAGAGGTTAAAAATGTGGTTGTGATCGGTAGTGGCTATATTGGTATCGAAGCTGCTGAATCCTTCGCAAAAGCTGGTAAAAATGTCACCGTTATCGATATTTTAGATCGACCATTAGGTGTCTATCTAGATAAAGAATTTACTGACGTATTGACTGAAGAGATGGAAGCTAATAATATCAAGGTTGTAACAAACGAAACGGTTCAAAGCTATAAAGGTGAAGGACAGGTTAAAACAGTTGTAACTGATAAAGCTGAATATGCTGCTGATTTAGTTGTTGTTGCAGTTGGTGTTCGTCCTAATACAGATTGGTTAAAAGATACGTTAGATTTGCACCCTAATGGTCTGATTAAAACGGATGAGTTCATGCAAACAAGTGCTGCTGATGTCTTTGCAGTTGGAGATGCAACATTGATCAAGTACAATCCTGGTGAAACAGAAGTCAATATTGCTTTAGCGACAAATGCAAGAAAACAAGGTCGTTTTGCTGTGAAAAACCTAATGAAACCAGTAAAACCATTTCCTGGTATTCAAGGATCTTCCGGTTTAGCTGTTTTTGATTACAAATTTGCTTCTACAGGAATCAATGAAGAAATGGCTAAAAAATTGGATATGAAAACAAAATCTGCCTTAGTGGTTGAAGATTATTTAATGGATTTCAATCCTGATAAACAAAAAGCTTGGTTCAAATTAGTATACGATCCTGAAACAACTCAAATTTTAGGTGCTCAGTTGATGTCAAAAGCTGATTTAACGGCTAATATCAATGCTATTTCCTTAGCAATCAAGGCTAAAATGACCCTTGAAGATTTGGCGTATGCTGACTTTTTCTTCCAACCTTCATTTGATAAGCCTTGGAATATCATCAATACAGCTGCTTTAGTGGCGTTAAAAAATGAACAATAATCTATAAGACTAAAAAAAGACCATAGAAGATTACTTTCTGTGGTCTTTTACTTGCACAAAAAAGATGGTATGATTTGACTAAATAACTCGAATTGGAGGGGAAGATAATGACCATTAATTTAGAAAAAATGACACTTACAGATTTTGATAATTATCTCTCTTTTGCAATCAAAGACTATGCTCAAGATAAGATTACTGCAGGAACTTGGAATAAAGAGGATGCCATTCAACTAGCTACAAAAAGTTTTAACGAGCTTTTACCTGATGGAAAGAATACAAAAAATGAATATCTATATTCAATTAAAGACGAATCACTTGATAAAAATGTTGGTTTCTTATGGGTTCATTTAAATAAAACACCTTATGATTCAAGATTTTTTATTTATGACTTTATCATTTTTGAAGAGTATAGAAATATGGGCTATGGTAAACAAACGATTGCTCGTCTTAGTGAAAAAGCCAAAGATATGAACGTCTCTCAGGTTGACTTGCACGTGTTTGCTCATAATAAAGGTGCGATTCATTTGTATGAACAAACAGGGTTTGTAGCAACTGATATCAGCATGACAAAAGAGATCCATTAAAGGTCTTAAATAAAAAAGGAGAACAGTATATGCCAGCATCCAAATGGAAAAATAATGACAGAGTTGATCCAAAAACAATGGACAAAACACTCCATCTTTGCGGCAGTCATCAATGAAAAAGCAGAGATCATTTCAATTGGTAAAACGACTGTTACAGAAGCAAATGATCCAACAGCTCATGCTGAAGTTAATGCAATTAGACAGGCCTGTCAGTTTTTAGAAACGGATCGTTTACCATCAGGCTATTGGTTATACTCAACCTTTGAACCTTGTCCTCTTTGTTCTGCAGCTGCTATTTGGAGTGGAATAGACGGGATCGTGTATGCTAATGATCCTAGATTCAAAGGTGAGCTTCCTGATTGGTCGTTTATAAAATGTCGAACTATGTTAGAGCAAGGAGCTGCCATTCATCAAGTTGAATTAATCGAAAATTTTATGCTAGATGAGATTAAAGACTACTTCATAAGGCATATAAAATAAAAAACTTTTTTATTCAGACGTTAAATATCAATCATTAATTAAGGGGCGAATAGAATAATGTACTATTTTGATAATAATGTAAAAGTCTTTTATGATAGTATCGGAGAGGGGAGACCGCTACTTATTATTCATGGTTTCGCCATTGACCATAGAGCAGTAAAAGGGACTGTTGAAGAATCTATCAAGTATAAGAACTATAAACGAATCTATATTGATTTACCTGGGATGGGCAACTCACCAGCTCCTGATAAAATGATTGATGCTGATGAGTTACTAAGTATTTTACTTAAATTAATCGATAAGATTATCGGAACAGAACCATTCTCCATTTTAGGTTACTCTTATGGAGGATACTTAGCATTAGGACTTGTTAAATTTATTCCCGAGCAAGTCGAAAAATTAATTTTGTTAGCTCCAGTTGTAAAAGCGAATGCTAAACAACGAAACTTGCCAGAAAAAACTAAAATAAGCTCAGAGTTTTTTAAGGTTGAGAACAAAACTCTCTTTACTCAGTACCAAGCTTCAGCAGCTAATATAACAGAACAAGGATACAAGAACTTTCTTAAAGAGATTTATCCAGGACTTGTCATTGGAGATCACGATTTCCAAAAGACTTTTCAGGAAATTGGATATGCTTTTAAGTTTGAAAAAAGTCTTTTCGCTAAACCGATCATTTGCGATAGTTTGATTATTTTAGCTGAACAGGATGATATCGTTGGATTCCAGGATACCTTGGACCATGAAAAAGACTTTTATAATGGTAGCTTTGTATTGATTAAAAATGCTGGACATAATATGCAACTAGATCAACGAGAGTCTGTTATAACTGAAATCTATAATTTTTTAAGTTAACGACTAAATAGTCTTTTGATTTGTCAAATTAAACTACTTTGTATAATGTATATTATGTTAACTAGGGAACGAGATAAACTTTAAGATCCATTCATATATAAAACTTTATAGAAAAAGACAGTCCCCTCATTTTAACTAAGGTTCACTGTCTTTTTCAAAAGTAATGTTACAATATCGGTGATAATAATCGTGAAAAGTTTTGTTTAAACCGTAACCAATGTGACTGATTTTGAATTATTTCGTCTGTTAATAATAGACTTACGTTCATATCTGATTCAAATATTTGCGTCAATTTCCAAGCAACTTCTGTATCATAGATGAACGTACTAACTTCAAAATTCAAGGCATAACTTCTAATATCTTGGTTCGTTGTACCGACCATACAGATTTCATTATCAATGATCATCGTTTTAGCATGTAAAAAGCCATTCTGATACATATAGATTTTAATTCCGCGTTTATGCAAATAGTTCGCATAATATTGTGTAGCACGATAAATAAAAGGATGATCGGGCATACATGGAATCATGATACGTACATCGATACCAGATCGAACAGCAATCAACAATGCATTGATCATACTATCATCAGGTATTAGATATGGCGTTTGGATCCAGACTGATTTTTCAGCAGATAAAATCATTTTGATGAACCCACTTTTTAAGATTTCTTCCTCTGAATCCGGTCCATCTGAAACAACTTGTAATGCTAAATCATCCAGCTGACTATCTTCAGCAATTTGAAAATAATGTTCCAAATAATCCATTTTATCTGATTCATGTTGCACAGAGGCATTCCAATCCATAATAAATATTTCTTGAAGTGAAAAAACAGAAGAACCGACTAAACGAATATGTGTATCTCGCCAATAGCCAAATTTTTTGCTCTCTCCGAGATATTGATCGCCGACATTAAATCCGCCTGTCCACCCTATTTTGCCATCAATTATAACCATTTTGCGATGTAAATGGTAGTTTAACCGGGTTTTGCTGATCATATTTTTGGAGGTAATAAACGGAGCGACTTTCCCGCCTAAAGCAACAAAGTCCGCAAAAAACTTTTTATTCGCTCCTGGAGATCCCCATGGGTCATAAACTAAATGGACAGAAACCCCTTCTTTGACTTTTTCACCAAGTAAATTTAAAAACTGATTTCCGATTCGATCATTAAAAAATGAATAATACTCAACGTGAACCGTCTCTTCCGCTTGGCGGATATCTTCAAATAAAGCTTCGAATTTTTCTTTCCCATCCGTGTAAATTTTTAAACTATTTCGTTTACTTAATGGTGATGAATCCATGTTTCTGAAGTACTTATTCAATACGCGAGCATCTGTTAGTAAATTAATATCCAATTTACCATCTGATTTCAAATTATCAGCATCGACCATCTTCTTGATCTTAGTGATTTTTTCTCGATCATGCGCCGTCAAATTAAACACTTTTTGACCATTGATTCCTCTGCCACAAAAGAGATAAATGATAAACCCAATGCCTGGTAAAAATAATAAGGTCATAATCCATGCTAAAACACTTGAAATGCTGCGAGGTTTTCTAAAAACGGTAATTAGTGCTGCTGTTGTATTTAATAACAATAAACCAACAAGTATGGTAATAAAAATCTGCATCTGTTTTCATTTCTCCCTTAAAATACGTAATATAGTGATTATAGCAAAAACTAGTGATTCATCCAACAAATAACATTAGCTTAACCAGAATTCAACAATTCGAATAAAGATTGCCCTGCCCTATTTAAATTGTTGCAATGTTGTACTATAATATGCTGAACTATTTAATTGAAAAGAGGATTAATTGTAAATGGATATCAAAATGCTTGTTACTATTTTTGTAGTAAATTTTTCTTATATTACATTGAATACCATTCGTTTTATGTTAACAATGAAAGGCTACCGCTTGATTGCTCCTTTAGTCAGCATGGCAGAAATAACAATTTACGTATTAGGACTTAGTATGGTCTTGAACCGCTTGGATAATCCGATAAATCTGGTTGTTTATGCTCTCGGCTATGCAGTTGGGATTAGTGTAGGAATCAAAATTGAAGATTATCTAGCTTTGGGCTATATCATGGTAACGGCTATCCTACCTTCTTCCACGGAACAACTCAACTTGGCAGAAATATTACGAGACCGTGGTTACGGTGTTACACAAAGCTTTGGAGCTGGCCGCGAAGGAGAGCGTATGATTTTAGAAATTCTTTCCCCACGTAAAAATGAACGTAGCTTATATAAGTTAATCAATGAAAAAGAACCTAGGGCATTTATTATTTCTTATGAGCCTAAGTTTATCTCTGGTGGTTTTTGGACGAAAAAAGTACGCAAACGTAATAATTAGGTAAAAAATACTCAAAGAAATGTCAGAAGCAAATCTTTGAGTGTTTTTTACTTTTCAAACTATAGTTTACATAATATAATTATGATCAACTATAGTTTGAAATAGTGAATATAATGTTGTTTAGGTAAACCATTTTCAAATAAAGTACTATAAATTTGGTGTTTTAAAAAGACACGTTGATTTTCATCTGTGATGTTTGCCCATAAAGAGCTTAATTCAGCTTTCATTTGATCTAGACGGACCTTCATTTCACCTGAGAGAACTTGATCTTCTAATAATGGAACGGCAAAATATAATTGATTTTCTTCGTCTCGCATCAAATCACCGGTTACGAGTAGTGCTTCTTGAAAAATATTTACTTTACGTTCTCTTGTTTTATTTCTATTTACAGTACGTATTACCTTTTGAATTTGCTGGATAAAATAATTTAGATCTACATCCCCAACTAAATTTTGCAAAGGTTCAAAAATTTGAGGCAACGCTTGCCTTTTGGAAAGCAGATTGAAATAGTTGGCTAAATCAAACGGAACCTGCTGGGCTGTGAAAATCGAGACAAATCGTAATGCATCGTTGCCCTCTTCCCTTCTCTGAAACAAAGGTAGCCCATTCGAAGAGTCTTTCACGCCAAAGAAGTAATCTCCTTGCTCCTCATCAAACAATAAAGACCAAAGCCATTCACCAAAAAGAAAATAATTCGTTCGTTTACTTTCTTGTTTCATTCCTTCTAGTAATTCTATTAGTGATTCTGGAAGGATCTGGCGGCTTTCGTTGGCATAAATTGGAAATGAAAGAGAATATCTTCTGTTCTTCCGTTCAATTAGATTGTATTTGATTAATTTATCTAGATATAGTTCTAAGTTGCTATTTGTTGGAATATCAGCTTTGATTTGACGTAGAATAATCTCTTGATCTTGACGTTCTGTGAAATAAGCTACGACCTCTTTAAAGAGTGGATCAGAGACGATTTTATCCAAAGGCTCACTCTGGTTCGTTTGAGCATAATAATAGGTTATATTTTCCATGGTTGGCTCACGCTTTCTACTTATCTACTCTTCTTCATAAGAAAAACTACAGCTGGAGTAATCAACGCCACCTGTAGTTTATTAAGTTCCTTAATCAGATGTATACTTTTAGCTAAATGCTTCAGTTAACTGAGGGACAACTTGTTTTTTACGAGAAACAACACCGTTTAAAAATGCACGGTTATTATCTAATGTTACATTGAAAGCTGCTTCTACTTTATCTAACGAATCGCCGATTACTAATAATTCAGAATCGCTATTTAAAATATTTGTCACGATCAAAACAAATAAATCATAGTCGTTTGTTGCATTTTCATTTTTCATTGCAACTTCTAGTTCTGTCTGACGAGCTAATACTTCATTCAGGTCAACTGTATTGACTTGAGCGATCCGGACATTCTTAGCACCCATCGGAAAGCTTTTAGCATCCAAATCTAATAATGTTTCAGCAGATTTGTCGCTTAAATTAGTACCAGCTTTTAACATGTCTAAGCCATAGCCATTCAAATTGATTTCAGCGATACTTGCTAGTTCATTCGCAGCATCGATATCTTCTTGTGTACATGTTGGTGATTTGAATAATAATGTATCTGAAACAATCGCTGATACCATCATCCCTGCAATTTGTTTAGGTATAGTCACATTGTTTTCTTTAAACATTTTCAAGATGATCGTACAAGTACAACCGACTGGTTCAGCACGGTAATACAATGGATCAGCTGTTTCAAAATTAGCAATTCGGTGGTGATCGACAACTGCAAGAATCGTTAAGTCTGCAATATCGGAAATACTTTGTTGGAATTCATTGTGGTCAACAAGGATCACTTGGGTTGTCTCGCCAGTTGCACTTTCTACAATTCTAGGTGCATCTACATTAAAGTAATCCAAAGCGTATTGTGTTTCTTCGCTAGGTGCGCCTAAAGCGACTGCTTCTGTTTCCTTGCCTAGTTCTTTTTGTAAGTAAGCAAAGCTGATTGCAGCTCCAATCGCATCTGTATCAGGATTTTGGTGTCCGAAAACAAGAATTTTTGACATAAAATTGGTTCACTCCTTCTTTATTCTTCATTACTAATAATAACAAAAAATAGAAAAGAAACAACAATTATTGTTGCTCTTTTCTATTTTTATAAACTATCTTGACGCATAACCTTGATAGTCATTGACATGAAGCAATTTTTTAGCATTCGCTACACGATCTTCTTTAGGAGGTTCTATCCCATTAAGTGGATAGTCCAAGCCTAATTCATCCCATTTGTATTTACCCATTGTATGATACGGCAATACTTCTACTTTATCGACATTATTCAATGTTTTGATAAACGTATCTAAACGAATCAAATACTCATCGTAATCACTACGTTCGGGAACTAAAACGTGCCGAATCCAAACCGGTTTTTCAATTTCAGAAAGATATTGGGCCATTTCCAAAATATTTTCGTTTCCTAATGACGTCAGTAATTTATGTTGCTCGTTATCGATATGTTTGATATCAAATAACAGTAAATCAGTATAGTTCATTAGTTCTTCGAATTGGCTGAAAAAAGGTTCTTCTCTTGTGAATGGTTTGCCACAAGTATCGATTGTTGTATGTATTCCTTTTTCTTTCGCTTTTTTAAACAAGTCAGTTAAAAATTCTAATTGAAGTAAAGGTTCGCCCCCGCTGACAGTGATTCCGCCTTTTTCGCCCCAATAAGAACGATATTTGATTGCTTCTTCTAAAACTTCATCGGTTGTTACTTCGCGTCCACCAGAACCGATTTTCCAAGTATCAGGATTATGACAAAATTGGCAGCGCATACGGCAACCTTGTGTAAATACGATGAAACGAACGCCGGGTCCATCAACGGTTCCAAAATTTTCTGTAGAGTGAATTCTACCGATAACAGGAGTTGTCATTGTTTGTTCCTCATTTCTTTTAAAAAAAGGGCTGACACGAGGTCAACCCTTCAGTTGTTTGTTTATTATAGTCTGTCATGTGAAGTTCTAGAGATAACATCTGCTTGTTGCTCAGGCGTTAAGTCACGGAATTTCACGGCATATCCAGATACACGAATTGTTAAGTTAGGGTATTTTTCTGGATGTGCTTGGGCATCTAATAATAATTCGTTTGTGAACACGTTAACGTTCAAGTGATAACCACCTTTATCGAAGTAGCCATCCATTACGTTACGTAAGTTATCGATTCTTGTATCATCATCTTTACCTAAACCGTTAGGGTTGATTGTTTGTGTATTAGAGATTCCATCTAATGCACTTGTATATTCTAATCTAGCAGTTGAGTTAAGTGATGCTAAAAGACCATTTTTCTCACCTAAGAATTTGCCATCTTGGTAGCTTGGGTTAGCACCTGGTGCTAATGGTTTACCAGCACGACGTCCGTCTGGTGTATTACCAGTCGCTTTACCGTAAACAACGTTTGAAGTGATTGTTAATAATGATGTTGTAGGTTTCGCATTACGGTATGTGTGTTGACGTCTGATTTGAGTCATGAAGTACTCAAGAATCCAGTTAGCCATTGCATCTGCTTCTTCATTGTCGTTACCATAAGTTGGGAACTCATTTTGAGGAACGTAGTCAATTGCTAAACCATCTTCGTCACGGATAACTTGTACATTACCGTGTTTGATCGCCATTACTGAGTCAGCAGCATGTGAAATCCCTGCAATACCAGTTGCGAATGTGCGTTGTAAGTTACTTTCCATGAAGGCTAATTGTGCTGCTTCATAAGAATATTTATCATGCATGTAGTGGATAACATTTAATGTATTTACATACAATTCAGCTAACCAATCCATAATATCTTTGTAACGATCGATAAATTCATTGTAGTCTAAAGTATCGCCAGTCATTGGACGGAACTTAGGAGCTACTTGCATTTTTGTTTTTTCGTCTACCCCGCCATTGATTGCATAAAGAACAGCTTTTGCTAAGTTAGCACGAGCACCGAAGAATTGCATGTCTTTACCCATAACTGTTGCAGATACACAACATGCGATCGCACAGTCATCTGATCCCCAGTTAGCACGTAATAAATCATCATTTTCAAACTGGATAGATGAACTTTGTTTTGCAATTTTAGAAGCAAACGTTCTAAATCCGACTGGTAAATGTGAAGAATATAACACAGTTAAGTTAGGTTCTGGTGATGGTCCCATGTTTGTTAGTGTGTGTAAGATACGGAAATCACTCTTAGTCACTAATGAACGTCCATCTAAGCCCATACCAGCGATTGATAACGTTGCCCAGATTGGGTATCCAGAGAATAATTGGTTATATTCTGGTGTACGAGCAAATTTAACCATACGTAATTTCATGATCAAATGGTCAATCATTTCTTGTGCTTCAAATTCAGTGATAAGTCCTGCTTCTAAGTCACGTTGGATATAGATATCTAGGAATGCAGAGATACGTCCGATAGACATAGCTGCACCATTTTGTGATTTGATAGCGCCTAAGTAACCAAAGTATAACCATTGGATTGCTTCTTTAGCATTTGCAGCTGGTTTAGAAATATCAAAACCATAAGTTGAAGCCATTTCTTTAAGATCAGCCATTGCTCTGATTTGTTCAGAGATTTCTTCTCTTAAACGAATCACATCGTCTGTCATTACTTTGTTACCAGTGTTGCTTAGATCTTTTTTCTTCTCAGCAATCAAGAAATCCATGCCATATAATGCGATACGACGATAATCACCGATGATACGGCCACGTCCATAAGCATCTGGAAGACCTGTGATGATTTTGTTTTTACGTGCAGATCTCATTTCTGGTGTATAAGCATCGAAAACACCTTGATTATGTGTTTTTCTCCACTCAGTAAAGATTTTAGACATTTCTACATCTACTTCATAACCATTAGAAGTCAAAGAGTTATTAGCCATGTTGATTCCGCCAAACGGCATGAATGCTTGTTTTAATGGTACGTCAGTTTGTAAACCAACGATTGTTTCTTCTTCTTTAATCAAATATCCTGGTTCATGAGACGTTACAGTTGCAGGGATATTTGTGTCCATATCATATACACCATTTTTTTCATGTTGTACTTCAAATAATTCCTGTAATTTTGTCCATAATTTGTCTGTGCTTGGTGCGATTGGCTCTAGGAAAGAATCATCACCTGTATACTCAGTGTAGTTTCTTTGGATAAAGTCTCGTGTATCTACTGATGTTTGCCATTTTTCGCCTTTAAAGCCTTTCCATTGCTCCATTTTGGGGCCTCCTTAGTACGCTGAAATCTATTGTAACAGCTTTATGTGATTAGTATAACACATCATCATTTTTATGCAAGCCTTTCCTTACTACATTCCGAACTAATTTCTGTTTTTTTTCATTAAATACTCGTAAAAAGCTTATATAACGGGATTTCTCCTTTGTGATTTAGTTAACTAATTTGGTTTTTTTATTTTGAAAAAGTAAGAAATCTGTTATAAAAAAACAGCCATCTGTACTAGTACAGATGGCTGTTTTTGCTAATTCTATAGAACAGTTTTTTCTCTTAGTTAGATGTTTCTTCTGTTTTTGGTTCTAATTCTGCGGTATGCATTTCATGGACTTCTAAAATTTCACCGTCTTGCTTTTCATCTAACATAAATGATCCATTAGATGTTCGGTCATTGATTGGATATTTTTCAGAATTAAGATTGTATTGTTTACCATTTTGCGTTGTAACAAGTAATTCTAAGGGGCTACTCTCGGACATAAATGTTACGCGATGAGGATTTTTCTTCAATTCTCTAAGAACCATCAAACCACGTTTTGCTCGTCCTAATTGTGGCAATTCTTGTGCTAACATTCGTTTGATGCTGCCTCGTTGGGTCAAGATCACGATCGGTGTATCACCGTCTTCATGAACAAGTAAGCCGTTGACAACATAATCTTGTTCTTTTAAGTTCATCGCTTTCACACCGGCTGCTTTAGCACCGACGATTGGTACTTCATCCAAAGGATAGCGTAGCCCGAAACCTCGATGGCTAACCAAGAACACGTCTAACGTTTTTTGTTCGTTTGTTAAAAAGACATTGACGATCTCATCTGATTCGGATTTTAATTTCATACAGTTTGTTGGACGACTCTTATAGGTTCTCCAAGGTTCAAAATCGGTCATTTTAGTTTGTTTGATCATACCTTCTTTCGTCATGAAAACGAATGTTTTCGTTGGTGAAAGTTCTTTATAGGTATAAACTGCAATAATCGATTCATCAATGGATAGATTTAAGATAGCCTGAGATATATGTTCCCCAATTTCCTTCCATCTTAGATCAGGTAACTCATGAATTGGACGATAAATCACATTCGCTTTATTCGTGATCAACAAAATATGGTCTAATGTATTCACTTCGCCAGTGTAAAGAAGGAAGTCCCCTTCTTTCATTCCGACTTCTTCTGGTTTGGAAGCACTATACGATCGTAAACTGCTACGTTTGATATAGCCTTCGTGGGTAACCGTTACAATGACGTCTTCTTGAGCCACTAACACTTTAGTATCGATTTTGATTTCTTGGATCTCATCTTCGATTTGCGTTAGACGTGGATTACCGTATTGTTTTTTAACCTCACGTAATTCTTTTTTCATGACATTGAATAACTCTTTTTCATCACTTAGAATTTTGGTCAACTCTGTTACTAACTGATTTAATTCTTCCGCTTCTTTTTCAAGCTGCGTGATGTCTGTGTTCGTTAAACGGTATAATTGCAATGTAACAATTGCTTCTGCTTGCTCTTCAGTAAAGGCATAAGCTTTTACTAAATTCATCTTCGCATCTTTTTTGTCTTTACTACCGCGGATCGTTTCAATTACTTTGTCTAGGATCGATAAAGCTTTGATCAATCCTGCTACTATATGCTGACGTTTTTTCGCTTTGTTCAATTCATATTGACTACGATTCGTTATGACTTGTTTACGGTGTGCGATATAGCTATCTAAGATACGTTTTAAGCCAACTTGTTGCGGAGTCATATTATCAATCGCAACCATATTGAAATTATAGTTTATTTGTAGCTCTGTATTTTTGAAAAGGTAATTCAAAATACCTTCAGCATTTGTGTCTTTTTTCAATTCAATCGCGATTTGTAGCCCAGTACGGTCACTTTCGTCACGTACTTCGGCAATCCCATCGATTTTTTTGTTTAAGCGAACTTCGTCCATTTTTTTCACTAATGTTGCTTTATTGACTTCATAAGGAATTTCAGTTACGACGATTTGTTGCTTGCCGCCTTTTAAAGGCTCGATTCTTGTTTTAGAACGAAGAATTACTTTTCCGCGACCTGTTTCATAAGCTTTTTTAATTTCTTCTTTCCCTTGTAAAATCCCGCCTGTCGGGAAATCTGGTCCTGGAATAAATTCCATCAGTTTATCCAACGGTGCATTTGGATGATCGATTAAATAGATCGTACCATCGATAATTTCCGCTAAATTGTGAGTAGGAATTTCTGTAGCATAACCTGCCGAGATCCCTGTTGAACCATTCACGAGTAAATTGGGATATTTAGCAGGTAAAACAGTGGGTTCTTTTTCTGTATCATCAAAGTTCCAAACGAAATCGACTGTTTCTTTTTCGATATCTTTTAAAAGTTCACCACTCAACTCAGACAAACGCGCTTCGGTATAACGCATCGCAGCTGGCGGATCACCGTCCATACTTCCGTTATTTCCGTGCATTTCAATTAAAACTTCACGAAGCTTCCAATCTTGACTCAATCGAACCATCGCTTCATAAATACTACTGTCACCATGGGGATGGTAATTCCCCATGATATTTCCGACAGATTTTGCAGATTTTCTAAAGCTTTTTTCAAAGGTATTACCATCTTTATTCATGGAAAATAAAATTCTACGTTGGACAGGTTTTAACCCATCACGAATATCAGGTAGGGCCCGTTCTTGAATGATATATTTGGAATATCTTCCAAAACGATCGCCCATTACTTCTTCAAGCGTTAATTCTTGAATATCTTGGCGTTTTTCCAAATTCGTCACTCCCTACTCTAAATCAAACAAACTGATTTCTTCTGCATCTGCATTTTTACGTTCAGCTTCTTCTTTTTTTTCTTCATCTAATACTTCATTTGAAATGGATGGAGAGATTTCTGTTTCCCCATCTTTTCTATCTAAAATGCTGCCATCTTCTTCCAACGTAAATTGGACATGGCGCTCAATCCATTTTCTTCTTGGTTCTACTTTATCCCCCATAAGAGTCGTTACACGGCGTTCTGCTTGAGCTGCATCATCTATTCTAACTCGGATCAACGTACGTGTCTCAGGGTCCATTGTGGTCTCCCACAGCTGATCTGCATTCATTTCCCCTAGTCCTTTGTAGCGTTGGAGCATATAGCCTTTGCCAACTTGTTCTGTAACGTTAGCTAATTCTTCATCTGTCCAAGCGTATTCTGTGACAGCCTTTTTACCAACACCTTTTGATACTTTATAAAGGGGTGGTAGTGCAATATAAATTTTGCCAGCTTCGATCAATGGTTTCATATAACGGTAAAAGAATGTTAACAACAAGACTTGGATATGGGCACCATCGGTATCCGCATCGGTCATGATGATGACTTTATCGTAGTTACAGTCTTCAACTGAAAACTCAGGACCAACACCTGCACCGATTGTATAGATCATCGTATTGATTTCTTCATTTTTCAGAATATCCTGCATCTTCGCTTTTTCAGTATTCAGAACTTTTCCTCGTAAAGGTAAGATCGCTTGGAATTTTCTGTCGCGGCCTTGTTTAGCTGAGCCGCCGGCAGAATCTCCTTCGACTAGGTATAATTCATTTCGTTTGGGATTACGTGATTGGGCAGGGGTTAATTTACCGGATAAAAGAGACTCCCCTTTTTTGCGTTTTTTCCCGTTACGACTTTCTTCACGCGCTTTCCGTGCTGCTTCACGCGCTTCACGCGCTTTGATTGCTTTACGAATCAACTGTTGGCTCATTTCGCTATTTTCTTGGAGATAAAAGCCCATTTGCTCACCAACAACATTGTCTACTGCATTACGAGCCATTGGTGTCCCAAGTTTTTCTTTCGTTTGACCTTCAAATTGTAATAGGTTTTCTGGCACTCGGATCGATAATACCGCAGCCAATCCTTCACGGAAGTCGCTACCTTCAAGATTCTTATCTTTTTCTTTTAGCAAACCGACTTTTCTAGCATATTCATTGTACGCTTTTGTCATTGAAGATTTCATACCAACTTCATGGGTACCGCCATCTTTTGTCCGGACATTATTTACAAAGGAAAGAACATTTTCTGAATAACCATCATTGTATTGATATGAAAGTTCTACTTCAATACCGTCTTTTTCACCAGAAAAATAGACAACAGGTGTTAATGTATCTTTTTCTTCATTAAGATACGCTACAAACTCCTTGATCCCTTCGTCATAGTGAAAGATCTCTTCTTTTGGTTCTTCTCCTCTAAAATCTGCTAAGGAGATTTTTACTCCTTTTAGTAGGAACGCGGACTCTCTTAAACGTTCAGCTAGTGTGTCATATGAAAAATGTATGGTCGAAAAAATCGTATCATCTGGTAAGAAAATCACAGAAGTACCATTCTTTTTAGTTGTCTTACCAACTTTTTTCAAGGTCCCAACAGGTTTACCACCGTTTTCAAAGCGTTCCATATATTCAACGCCATCGCGGACAATACGGACTTCTAACCAACTTGATAGTGCATTAACCACACTGGCACCTACACCATGAAGTCCTCCAGAGGTTTTGTATCCACCTTGACCAAATTTACCGCCGGCATGGAGAACGGTGAAAATCACTTCTACAGTCGGGATACCAGATGCATGCATCCCCACAGGCATTCCACGACCTGAATCCGTTATTTTGATGCTATTATCTTTTTGAATCGTCACGCTGATTTCATTTCCGTAACCGGACAATGCTTCATCGACAGCGTTATCGACGATTTCATAGACTAAATGATGTAATCCACGGCTGTCTGTGGAGCCGATATACATTCCTGGTCTTTTTCTTACAGCTTCCAATCCTTCTAAAACTTGAATGGAGGCGTCATTGTATTCATTGTTTACTTTTTTCGCCAAAGAAAAAACTCCTTATACTTGAATTATAGGGCGCTAGGCCACATCATTACAATAATACTCTAAAAGCTCTCAAAAAAAAAGAGCTTTCCTATTCGGTAACTCTTTCTTAAAATTATGTGCATCTATTTTGGCATTGCTGCTAATTCAATTTTAATGCAACGATTCATTATAATAGCATTTCTTCCATCATTTTTCAACATTTCAGCCGCTTCTTGATTTTCTAATCCTAACTGCGCCCAAAAGACTTTAGCATCTGTTTCTAAAAAATCTTGTGCAACTTCTGGTAAAAATTCACTGCGACGGAAAATATCGACAATGTCGATTGAGCCAGGAACGTCTTGTAATGTCCCATAAACTTTCTCTCCGAGAATTTCTTGACCAACTAATAGTGGATTTACGGGAATGATCTCATAGCCGTATTCTTGTAGTAATTGTGCTATTTTGTAGCTGGTCCGGTCTTCTTTTGCACTTAAACCAACAACGGCAATTCGTTTGGCCTGTTTTAGATACTCAAAAATTTGTTCTTGTGATGGGTTTTCTATTGGCATTTTCGTCATCCTTTCCGATTTCTCTCTCTTTCATTATACAACGAATATTTAATTATTGTTAGCTGTTTCTATTCATGATAAAATAAATGCTAGTTTGAACAGAAAGAGGTTACTCTATGAAATTCTTTGTGCTATTGATTATCGCGTATTTATTAGGTTCTATTCCTTCAGGTGTTTGGGTGGGGAAACTGTTCTTTAAAAAAGACCTACGCCAGTTTGGTAGCGGTAATACAGGAACAACCAATACGTTTAGGGTTTTGGGAAAAAAAGCTGGTGTTGCTGTTTTGTTGATGGACATTTTAAAAGGAACTTTAGCAACTTGCTTGCCACTATTGTTTTCTTTACATGTTAATCCGCTAGTTTTTGGTGTTGCTGCCGTTTTAGGGCACACATTTCCAGTTTTTGCCAATTTTAAAGGGGGGAAAGCTGTAGCAACAAGCGCAGGCATGCTTTTAGCTTACAATCCAGCATTTTTTGTTTATTCTGCCTTAATTTTTATTATTATGTTATACATTACTAGTATGGTAAGTTTGACAAGCATGATTAGCGCTGTGTTGATTACTCTTTCAACCGTTATTCTACCATTTGCTATTCCAGCAATTTTGCCTCGATTTGATTGGTTGTTGACATTGATTGCATTAGCTCTAACGATTTTCATTTTCATTCGACATAAAGAGAATATTCAGCGAATCAAAGATGGAACAGAAAGTCGTGTCCCGTTTGGACTCGGCTCAAAGAAATAAACGATTAAAACTCAGACAAGAAGCTCTTCGTAACTTCTTGTCTGAGTTTTTTTATTGGTCCTATTTCGCTGTAAGCGTATATTGTGTTTTAAAGATATCTGAGGCAGCTAAGGTATTGATGCCTTTTTTATCGACTAAATTTCCTGTCGCATTCACTTCATCCGCTATACCACACCACGGTTCAATACAAACGAATGGCGCTTCTTGTGGATAAGGAGACCAAATCCCCACGTAAGGCATGTCAGTATAGCTTAAACTAATACTGTGAGCTCCCTCGTCTGTTTCAATCGTAAAAGCGTTTGCTCCTTTTGTTTCAAAAATAATGGCATCCTCGTTAAATAATTCACGACGAATATCAAGACTTGTATTTGTTTGTCCTAATGTTTTATGTTCAAAATCTGCAAATGGTCCAGCTAAAGGAATTTGAGTGCGAGATTTTTTGGGCGAAAAGCTTAGATAATAATCATCAAAGGTTAGTCCTGATTCCAATGGAACGTTAAATGCTGGATGGCCACCAATTGAAAAGTACATGTCGCTTGCTCCAGTATTTTCAACTTGATAACGTACCACTAAATTATCCTCTTCTAAAAGATAGGACAGAATTAATTCAAAATCGAATGGATAAACTTTTTTGGTTTCTTTATTGCTTTTCAGTGATAATGAGACTAGCTCAGTACCATGCTCGATCACATTGAAAAGGCTATCTCGAGCAAAGCCATGCTGACTCATCGGATATGTTTGGTTTTGGTAGGTATATTGATCGTCTTTTAGGCGACCAACGACAGGAAAGAGCACTGGTGCATGACGTCCCCAAAAGGCTGGGTCACCTTGCCAAATATATTCAATGTTATTTTTCTTTGATTTCAAGCTGATTAATTCTGCCCCATCTTCTGCGATTGTCGCAATTAGAAATTCATTTTCAATTTGTACCGTCATATCCGCTGCCTCCTACTTGTTATCTTTTTCCAATTCTTTGATAAATTGTTTGTTTAAAACTTTTAAATAGGTCCCTTTCATTCCTAAAGATCTTGATTCAATAATACCAGCTGATTCTAATTTTCTTAAGGCATTCACAATCACTGAACGAGTAATTCCAATCTCATCAGCGATGCTAGAGGCTGTTAACCGACCTTCTTCTCCATCTAAAGCTTTAAAAATCGCTTGGACTGCTTTTAGTTCGCTATAAGATAAGGTATTGATCGCCATTTGTACAGCGGTTGCACTACGGACGTTAGCTTCGATGTTTCTTGATTGTTGATAGAGAATCTGCATTCCTACAACTGTGGCACTATATTCTGCTAAGACTAAGTCTTCATCATCAAAGGACTGTTCAACCCTTGCTAAGATAATCGTCCCTAAACGCTCACCAGCACCAAACATTGGTACGATGGTCGTCAGACCAAAAGGATATTTTTCACGTAACTCAACTGGAAAAGCAGTTAAATCACTAGTAATTGAAATATTAGCTTCGGTTTTCATTAAATTATCAGCAGCATCTGTGTAGCTTTGCGGAAAACGTTTTTCCTCGAACATATGCTTTACACGCGCATTATTAACATCTAATTTTTCGTTGTACCCTAACAATACCCCTTCGTTACTAATAATATAGGCATTACTGTCCAAAACATCGCCCAAAATTACCGCCATTTTATCGTAAGGTAAATCAGCTTTTTGATCAAATGTATTTTTCTGTTGTAAAAGTTTGTTGATTTGACGCGTTTTTTCTAATAAAGTAGTCATTTTTACTCCTCCTAATTTAAAAGCGTAGCGGGCTCGTTCAGCCTTGACAGGAAAATAGGAAAAATTGATTAAGACGCTTTTTGTCTCACTCCATTTTTATCTTTTTCCCGAAACCTTCAATCCTTGGAGCTTTAGCTCATAGGAATCGATGAAATCGAAGCAGAGCGTAGTGCTAGCCCGTGTAGCTAGATAGTTTTAAA